>NZ_JBFAXR010000059.1:0-50718 GCF_040680895.1 Streptomyces sp. NPDC051940
TTCCCGTCCGGCGTGCGCGGACCGTGGGCCGGCGGGGGTGGGACGGATTCCCGTCCGGCGTGCGCGGACCGTGGGCCGGCGGGGGTGGGACGGATTCCCGTCCGGCGTGCGCGGACCGTGGGCCGGCGGGGGTGGGACGGATCCCCGCCCCGCGTGCCGCGGGCCGTGGGCCCGCGGGGATGGCACGGATCCCCGCCCCGCCTACGGCGACCACGCCGCGGCGTCACCCGCACATCAAGTCGGCGCAGTCGCGCACTGTCCGTACCGGCAAAAAACCCGTCCCGTATTTGTACACATACGGCCCATGACGCGCCCCCCGCCAAGGGCGCTAGCCTTATGGGCGTGATCAGCGCGATATCCGGCTGGAGCACCGTCGCTCCAGCCCCCTGCCCGGCGTCCGACCGGACGCCGGGGGCCGCTGATGCTCTGGACCGGTGCCTTCAGTCACATACGGCTGATATGGGCCCGGTCCTTCCCTATTCCGGCATACCGTCGATGCTGACCGGACACCCCGGGCCGCGGCGTGATGTGCCACCCGTTCCCACTAACGTCACGCAACGGCGCGCGACAGGAGCCAGAGGACATGCAGACCAAGCTGGACGAAGCCAAGGCCGAGCTGCTCAGCCGAGCCGCCAAGGTCGCCGAGAAGGGTGAGGGGGGACTGGCCCCCGACGCGCTCTCCGCGTACCTCCAGCGCTACTACCTGCACACCGCTCCCGAGGACATGGCAGACCGCGACCCGGTCGACGCCCTCGGGGCAGCGCTCGCGCACTACCGGCTGGCCCAGACCCGACCGCAGGGCACGGCCAACATCAAGGTCCACACCCCGACCGTCGAGGAGAACGGCTGGACGTCCAGCCACTCCGTGGTCGAGGTCGTCACCGACGACATGCCCTTCCTGGTGGACTCCGTCACCAACGAGCTGACCCGGCTGGGCCGCGGCATCCATCTGGTGATCCACCCCCAGGTGACCGTCCGCCGCGACGTGACCGGCAAGCTGCTGGAGGTGCTGCCCAAGCCCGGCGGCCAGCTCCCGCACGACGCCCTCACCGAGTCCTGGATCCATGTCGAGATCGACCGCGAGACCGACCGCGGCGATCTGAAGCAGATCACCACCGAGCTGCAGCGCGTGCTGTCCGACGTCCGCGAGTCCGTCGAGGACTGGCAGAAGATGCGCGACGCCGCCCTGCGGATCTCCGACGACCTGGCGAACGAGCCGCTGCCCCAGGACATCGGCGAGCGGGAGGTGGAGGAGGCCCGCGAGCTGATGCGCTGGCTGGCCGCCGACCACTTCACCTTCCTCGGCTACCGCGAGTACCAGCTCTCCCCGGAGAAGGACGGCGAGGAGCCCGACGGCGAGCTGACCGCCATCCCGGGCACGGGCCTGGGCATCCTGCGCTCCGACCCCAGTCACACCTACGCCCCCGGCACCAGCGAGTCCTTCCACCGGCTGCCCGCCGAGGCCCGCGCCAAGGCCCGCGAGCACAAGCTGCTGGTCCTCACGAAGGCCAACAGCCGCGCCACCGTGCACCGCCCGGCGTACCTCGACTACATCGGCGTGAAGAAGTTCGACGCCGCCGGCAACGTCGTCGGCGAGCGCCGCTTCCTGGGGCTGTTCTCCTCCGCCGCGTACACCGAGTCGGTGCGCCGCGTCCCCGTGATCCGCCGCAAGGTCGCCGAGGTGCTGAACCGGGCCGGCTTCACCCCGAACAGCCACGACGGCCGGGACCTGCTGCAGATCCTGGAGACGTACCCGCGCGACGAGCTGTTCCAGACCCCGGCCCCCGAGCTGCAGTCCATCGCCACCAGCGTGCTGTATCTGCAGGAGCGCCGCCGGCTGCGGCTGTTCCTGCGCCAGGAGGAGTACGGGCGCTACTACAGCGCCCTGGTCTACCTGCCGCGCGACCGCTACACCACGGGCGTCCGGCTGCGCCTGATCGACATCCTGAAGGAGGAGCTCGGCGGCACCTCCGTCGACTTCACCGCCTGGAACACCGAGTCGGTCCTGTCCCGCCTGCACTTCGTCATCCGAGTCGAGCCCGGCACCCCGCTGCGCGAGCTCACCGACTCCGACGTCCAGCGCATCGAGGCCCGCCTGGCCGACGCCTCCCGCTCCTGGGAGGACGGCTTCCACGAGGCGCTGCTCGCCGAGTGCGGCGAGGAGCGCGGCGCGGAGCTGGCCCGCCGCTACGGCAACGCCTTCCCCGAGGGCTACAAGGCCGACTTCTCCCCCCGTACCGCCGTGGCCGACCTGCAGCACTTCGAGCAGCTCGCCTCGGTCGGCGGCAAGAAGCGCTTCACGCTCAGCCTGTACGAGCCGGTGGGCGCCGGCCACGACGAGCGGCGGCTGAAGGTCTACGGCGCGGGCGCGCCCTTCTCGCTGACCAAGGTCCTGCCGGTGCTGCAGAACCTGGGCGTCGAGGTCGTCGAGGAGCACCCGTACGAGCTGCGCTGCACCGACGGCACCAGCGCCTGGGTCTCCGACTTCGCCCTCAAGCTCCCACCGCCCGCGAACGGCGGCGGGCACGAGCTCGGCGACGACGCCCGCGAGCGTTTCCAGGACACCTTCGCGGCCGTCTGGAACGGTCAGGCGGAGAACGACGCGTTCAACTCCCTGGTGCTGCGGGCCGGGCTGGACTGGCGTCAGGTGACGGTGCTGCGCGCGTACGCCAAGTACCTGCGCCAGGCGGGCTCGACGTTCAGCCAGTCGTACATGGAGGACACCCTCCGCAACAACGTCCACACCACGCGGCTGCTGGTCAGCCTCTTCCAGGCGCGGATGTCGCCCGACCACCAGCGGGCCGGCACCGAGCTCACGGACGGGCTGCTGGAGGAGCTGGACGGTGCGCTGGACCAGGTGGCCTCGCTGGACGAGGACCGCATCCTGCGCTCCTTCCTCACCGTGATCAAGGCGACCCTGCGCACCAACTACTTCCAGCAGGACAACGCCGGCAACCCGCACTCCTACGTCTCCTTCAAGCTCGACCCGCAGGCCATCCCGGACCTGCCGGCGCCGCGTCCGGCGTACGAGATCTGGGTGTACTCGCCGCGCGTCGAGGGCGTGCACCTGCGCTTCGGCAAGGTCGCGCGCGGTGGTCTGCGCTGGTCGGACCGGCGCGAGGACTTCCGTACCGAGATCCTCGGCCTGGTGAAGGCGCAGGAGGTCAAGAACACCGTCATCGTGCCCGTGGGCGCCAAGGGCGGGTTCGTCGGCAAGCACCTGCCGGACCCGTCCGTGGACCGCGAGGCGTGGCTGGCTGAGGGCATCGCCTGCTACAAGACCTTCATCTCCGGCATGCTCGACATCACCGACAACCTCGTCGGCGGCCAGGTCGTGCACCCGGAGGCCGTGGTGCGGCACGACGAGGACGACACGTACCTCGTGGTCGCGGCGGACAAGGGCACGGCGACCTTCTCCGACATCGCCAACGAGGTGGCCGTCAGCTACGGCTTCTGGCTGGGTGACGCCTTCGCGTCCGGCGGCTCCGCCGGTTACGACCACAAGGGCATGGGCATCACCGCCCGCGGCGCCTGGGAGTCCGTCAAGCGGCACTTCCGGGAGCTGGGCGTCGACTCGCAGACGGAGGACTTCACCGCCGTCGGCATCGGCGACATGTCCGGTGACGTGTTCGGCAACGGCATGCTGCTCAGCGAGCACATCCGGCTGGTCGCCGCGTTCGACCACCGGCACATCTTCATCGACCCGGACCCGGACGCCGCCACGTCGTACGCCGAGCGCCGCCGGCTGTTCGACCTGCCCCGCTCGTCGTGGGCGGACTACAACGAGGACCTGATCTCCGCCGGCGGCGGTGTCTTCCCGCGTACGGCGAAGGCGATCCCGGTCAGCGCGAAGGTGCGCGAGGCGCTGGGCATCGAGCAGTCCGCCGCCAAGATGACCCCGGCCGACCTGATGAAGGCCATCCTGCAGGCGCCCGTCGACCTGCTGTGGAACGGCGGCATCGGCACGTACGTCAAGTCCACCGCCGAGACCCACGCGGACGTCGGGGACAAGGCCAACGACTCGATCCGCGTCAACGGCGCCGACGTACGGGCGAAGGTCATCGGCGAGGGCGGCAACCTCGGCGCCACCCAGCTGGGCCGGATCGAGTTCTCCCGCGAGGGCGGCCCCGACGGCACCGGCGGGCGGATGAACACCGACGCCATCGACAACAGCGCCGGCGTGGACACCTCCGACCACGAGGTGAACATCAAGATCCTGCTGAACTCGGTCGTCGCCGACGGCGACATGACCGTCAAGCAGCGCAACAAGCTGCTCGCGGAGATGACCGACGAGGTCGCCGACCTGGTGCTGCGCACCAACTACGCGCAGAACACCGCGCTGGGCAACGCCGTCGCCCAGGCGCCCAGCCTGCTGCACGCCATGCAGCGCCTGATGCGCAAGCTGGTGCGCGACGGCCAGCTGGACCGGGCGCTGGAGTTCCTGCCGTCCGACAAGCAGATCCGGGACCGGCAGGCGTCCGGCCTGGGCCTCACCCAGCCCGAGCTGGCGGTGCTGCTGGCGTATATGAAGATCACCACCGCCGAGGAGCTGATCGGCACGGAGCTGCCGGACGACCCGTATCTGGAGCGGCTGCTCTTCGCGTACTTCCCCGAGGACGTGCGCGACCGCTTCGCCGAGCAGATCAAGGCCCATCCGCTGCGGCGCGAGATCATCACCACGGTGCTGGTCAACGACACGCTGAACACGGGCGGCACGACCTTCCTGCACCGGCTGCGGGAGGAGAGCGGGGCGTCCACCGAGGAGATCGTGCGGGCGCACACCGCCGCGCGGGCGATCTTCCGGCTCGGCGAGTTCTGGGACGCGGTCGAGGCACTGGACAACAAGGTGCCCGCCGAGGTGCTGACCCGGATCCGGCTGCACTCGCGGCGGCTGGTGGAGCGCGGTACGCGGTGGCTGCTCAACAACCGGCCGCAGCCGCTGCAGCTCACCGAGACGATCGAGTTCTTCTCGGAGCGGGTGGCCCAGGTGTGGTCGGCGCTGCCGGCGCCGCTGCGCGGGGCGGACGTGGAGTGGTACCAGGCGGTGCACGACGAGCTGATCGCCAGCGGCGTGCCGGCCGAGCTGGCGCTGCGGGTGGCCGGGTTCTCCTCGGCCTTCCCGATCCTCGACGTGGTGGCCGTCGCCGACCGGATGGGCATCTCGCCCATGGAGGTCGCGGACGTCTACTACGACCTCGGCGACCGGGTGCAGATCAGCCAGCTGATGGACCGGGTCATCGACCTGCCGCGCTCCGACCGCTGGCAGTCGATGGCGCGGGCCTCGATCCGTGAGGACCTGTACGCCGCGCACCAGCTGCTCACGGCGGACGTGCTCGCCGCGGAGGTCGACGGGCACCCCACGCCGGAGGAGCGCTTCAAGGCGTGGGAGCAGCGGAACGCGGCGATCCTCGGCCGTGCGCGGGCGACGCTGGAGGAGATCCAGAACTCCGACACGTTCGACCTCGCGAACCTGTCGGTCGCTATGCGGACGATGAGGACGCTGCTGCGCAGTAACCGGTGAGGGACCGCGCCGTCGGCGCGGGCACGTCGTCCGGGGGGCTGCGCCCCCCCGGGCCCCCTGCCTCGCGCCTGCGGCGCGTATCGGCGCTTCGCGCCTCGTCCTCAAACGCCGGACGGGCTTGAGTCGGCGCTTCGCGCCTCGTCCTCAAACGCCGGACGGGCTTGAGTCGGCGCTTCGCGCCTCGTCCTCAAACGCCGGACGGGCTTGAGTTGGCGCTTCGCGCCTCGTCCTCAAGCGCCGGACGGGCTTGATCGCGGCCCCGCTTCCTCTTACGGGAAGCGGGGTCGCCGCGTTTCTGCTTGATCGTGGTGGGCTAAATCGGGTATTCAGGTCAAATGGTGACCGTGGAACCCCGAGTGAATCCCGAGAGGTCCGGCGTCGTCGCCGCGTATCGAAAGGCGCTGCCCGTGTCCGTACGGCGGGCGATCGCCGACCGCTACCCCGTGCAGATGCGCCGCCAGGTCAAGGCCCGGATCGCGCATGTCGCGCCCGCTCGGCAGCTGGGGCGGCTGAAGGCCGCGGCGCACGCGCGGCGCTGGCGCGAACTGGCGCAGCCGCCGGGGCGGATCGTCGTGGTGGCCGGCGGGCAGCCGCGGATCGCCCATGTGCAGCGGGACTTGTCGCCCGTGCACGCGCGCCGCGCCGGACTGGCCGCCGTCACCAGGGCGCTGAAGACGGCCGGCGTCGAGTACTTCGCCGTCCGGGGCAGGCCGCGCGGCCCGAGCATCGTCGCCGTACCGGAGTCGCAGCGGCGCCGGGCGGTCGCCGCGCTGGCCCGGCTGGCGAAGGCGCAGCCCGCGTACGCCGGGGCGCCGGGGAAGCCGCCCGCGCCGGGGTTCGAGGCGGCGACCTGGCGGCGGCTCACGAACGCCCCGGTCGTCGCGCTGACCTGGTACCGGACCACGAAGTTCGGGGCGCCGGTGCTGGGCGAGGAGTACGCGTGCGAGGTGGAGTTCTGGGTGCACGAGGGCGACCGGCTGTACGCCCCGCGGCCGGAGCTGGTCACCGAGTCCGTGCCCGCGAACGACGGGACGGTGGTGCTGCCGGACGTGACCCCGTGGGGCTGCGGCCGGCTGAAGGTGCGGACCCGCAGGGAGTTCACGCATCCGCTGCCCGACGACATCCGCTTCCCCGTGGACGCCGTGTACACCTGGGTCGACGGCTCCGACCCGGCCTGGCTGCGCCGCCGCGCCCGCTACAGCGGCACCGCGTACCACCTGGAGGCCGCCAACGCCGCCCGCTACGCCGACCACGACGAGCTGCGCTACTCGCTGCGCTCGCTGGCCACGTACGCCCCCTGGATCCGCAACGTCTACCTCGTCACCGACGACCAGGTCCCGGACTGGCTGGACACCGCGCACCCGCGGCTGCGCGTGGTCAGCCACCGCGAGATCTTCCGCGACCCGTCGGTGCTGCCGACGTTCAACTCGCACGCGATCGAGAGCCAGCTGCACCACATCGAAGGGCTCAGTGAGCACTTCCTGTACTTCAACGACGACGTCTTCCTCGGCGCGGAGGCCCTCCCCCAGGACTTCTTCCTGGCCAACGGGCTGACGAAGTACTTCCCTTCGCCCGCGCTGGTGCCGCTCGGCTCACCCGGCGACGACGACGTGCCCGTCTCCGTCGCCGCCAAGAACAACCGCCAGCTGATCGAACGCCGTTTCGGCACCACGCCGGTCCAGAAGATGAAGCACACCCCGCACGCGCTGCGGCGCGGTGTGCTGGACGAGATCGAGAAGGAGTTCGCGCAGGAGCACGCCGCGACCGCCTCGCACCGCTTCCGCAGCCGCGCCGACCTGGCCATCCCCTCCTCGCTGCACCACTACTACGCCTTCCACACGGGCCGCGCGACCAGCGCCCGGATCCGGTACGCCTATCTGGACCTCTCCCATCCGGGCGCCGCCGTACGCCTGGACCGGCTGCTGGCGGAGCGCACCCGGACGGTCTTCTGCATCAACGACACGCTGTCGCTGGAGGAGGACGTCGCTGGGAACACGGCGCTGCTGCGGCCGTTCCTGCAGGCGTACTTCCCGGTACCGAGCCCGTACGAGCTGGGCGGGGAGGGATGATGCGGCTGCCGCGACTCCTGAGAGGGCTGCGGCGCCCGCGCCGGCCGCCCGTACTGCCCGCCTCGCACCTGTCGCTGCTCGACGGCCGCACCCTCAACCTCTGCGTCCGGCTCCCCGAGGACACCCGCCGCGCCGTGCTCGCCGGCTTCGGCGAGCTGACGCTGGGCGCGGGGACGTTCCCCGCGGGGCGCGTCGAGGGCACCGTGCCGCTGCGGGTCGAGGTGACGACGACGCGCGGCCGGCGGCGGGTGTACGCCGTACGGGCGCCGGGCGCGCGCGCCGGGGACGGACCGACGCGGGCCGAGCCGGGGCATCCGGTGGGCCTGTGCGCAGACCCGGGCGGCGCCGCGCTGCGGCGGGCGGAGGCGGTACCCGGGGCGGAGGTGGAGC
The DNA here is from genome assembly GCF_040680895.1 of Streptomyces sp. NPDC051940. NCBI lineage: Bacteria > Bacillati > Actinomycetota > Actinomycetes > Kitasatosporales > Streptomycetaceae > Streptomyces > Streptomyces sp. NPDC051940. Next base: position 7,981 of record NZ_JBFAXR010000059.1, read on the forward strand.
ACGTCGACGTGGGGTGGACGCGCCTGGCGGTACGCGGGCGGCTGACCGGGCTGCGCCCGCTCGGCGCGGTGGCCGAGCTGGCGCCGCGGGGTGCCGAGGCGGCGGTGGCGCTGCCCACCGAGTGGGACGGCGACCGGTTCACGGCGTACCTCGGGGCCGCCGAGCTGGCCGGGACACCGCGCGAGCAGACGTACGACCTGTGTCTGCGCGTCCCGGGGCACGGCCGGCCGCTGCGCATGGGCCGGCTGCGGACCGACGTCACCGCCCCCAAGCAGGTCTACCGGCTCCCGGACCGGCTGCTGTTCACGCCCGCCGGCGACCGCGTGCGCGTCGCCCCGTACTACACCCCGACCGGCCGGCTGGCCCTGACCGCGGAGCACGTCTGTTGAGGATCACCTTCCTGATCACCTGGCTCGACGAGATGGGCGGCACGGAACAGGCCGTCCTCACCCAGGCGCGGCACCTCGCCGCGGCCGGGCACGAGGTCGAGGTGCTCAGCGCCTTCCGTACCCGGGCCGAGTCGTTCTTCGCGGCCGGGGACGGCGTGGCCGTGCGCTACCTCGTCGACCGCACCGGCCCGTGCCCCCGGCCCGTACGGCCGCACACCCTCAGCGACGACGAGTGCCGCGCGCTCGCCGGGCGCGGCAGCGCGCTCGTCGACCCGCGCTGGGAGCCGACCTTCGACCAGCTGTCGGACGTCGAACTGGACCTCGCCCTGCGCACCCTGCGGACGGACGTCGTCGTCACGTCCTCCCCGGCGCTGATGTCGGCGGTCGCCGACCTCGTCCCCGCCGCGGTCGTCACCGTCCACCAGGAGCACCGCGCCTCGCAGCTGCGCGGCGACACCGGCGGGCCGCTGCTGGCGCGGGCGCCGGAGCTGGACGCGCTGGTCGTGCTGACGGACTGGACGAAGGGCTGGTTCGAGGAGTCGCTGGGCGCCGCCGCGCCCCGGCTGGAGACGATCCCGAACGCGATCCCCGAGGGCTTCCGCCCGCGCTCCCTGCGCGCGGGCAGGACGGTCGTCGTCGCGTCCCGCCTCGCGGCCGGCAAGCAGGTCGACCACGCCGTCATCGCCTTCGGCAAGGCGCTGGTGGAGCATCCGGGCTGGCGGCTGCGGATCTTCGGCGACGGTCCGCTGGCGGGCCGGCTGCGCCGGCTCGTCGGCGAGCTGGGGCTGCATAACAGCGTCGAACTCCTCGGCGCCACCCGCCATATGGCCGACGAGTGGGCGAAGGCGTCGCTCACCGTGCTGACCTCGCAGGCCGAGGGCTTCGGCCTGGTGCTGGCCGAGGCCCAGGCCGCCGGCGTGCCCGCGGTGGCGTACGACGTGCCGACCGGGCCGGCGGAGATCATCCGGCACGGGGTGGACGGGCTGCTGGTGCCGGCCGACGACAGCGAGGCGCTGGCCGCCGCCATGGGCCGGCTGATGGGCGACGAGGAGCTGCTGCACGGGCTCGGCGGCAACGCCCTGCTCGGGGCGGAGCGCTTCGCCGCTCCTGTGGTCAACGCCCGCTGGGAGGCGCTCCTTTCGGAGCTGTACGCCGGGCGTACGAGCCCCGCGCGCCTGGCGCGCCGCGCCGACCGGACGGCGCGGCGCAGGGCGCTCACGGCCGGGGGCGGCTTCCAGCCGCGCGCCACCGCCTCGCGGGTGTCGCCGTCGGCGGGGGAGCAGCGCGAACGCGAGGAAGAACTGGCCGCCGCCCGCCCGGCTCTGGTCCGCTCGGCCGGCCAGCTCGCCGAGGTCCGCGACGACCTGCTCGCCGCCGACGCGTACGAGACCAACCTGCGGCTGGCCGCCGACGCCCTGGAACAGGCCCGCGTCCCGTACGTCCTGCTGCGCGGCACCCTCGACCACCCGCACCGCCGCCTGGCGGTGGACGCGGACCTGCGCGGCGCCGTGTACCGGGCGCTGGCCGCCGCCTACGCCGGGCAGGCGGTCTACGCCGAGCTGATGAAACCCGTGACGGACGCGCCCGGCGCGGTGCTCGCCGAGCGGCTGCCGGAGCTGGGCCAGGTCGGCGGACTGCGGCTGTACCGGCCGTACGTCACCGGCGGGCGCACGCTGCGCTACGGCCCGCTGTTCGGCTGCGACATCGAGTTCTGGGCGCGGGGCGAGGAGCAGACGTACGAGACGCCCACCCGCCCCCACGCGCTCGGCGCCGTGCTGCCGACCGCCCGCCCCGACGCCGAGACCGTGGTCGGCGGCCGGGCGTACAGCACGCTGGACCTCTTCGCCGACCGTCTGATCACCGACATCGACTTCCCGGTGGACGCCGTCTACACCTGGGTCGACGACTCCGACCCGGCCTGGCGCGCCCGGCTGGACGCCCGCCGCGCGGAGCTGGGCCTGGAGCCCGCCGGGGTCACCGCGAGCGGCACCGCCGGCGACGCCCCGGTCCGCTTCCGCAACCGCGACGAACTGCGCTACAGCCTGCGCTCGCTGGCCATGCACGCCCCGTGGATCCGCCGGATCTTCCTGGTCACGGACGACCAGACCCCGGCGTGGCTGGCGGCGGAGCACCCGGGCCTGACGGTCGTACCGCATCGCGCGATCTTCGCCGACGCGTCCGCGCTCCCGGTGTTCAACTCGCACGCGATCGAGGCGCAGCTGCACCGGATCGAGGGCCTGGCGGAGCACTTCCTGTACTTCAACGACGACGTCTTCCTGGGCCGCACCGTCACGCCGACCCAGTTCTTCCGCTCCAACGGCGACACCCGCTTCTGCTGGTCCCCGACGGCGATCCCGCCCGGCCCGGCGACGGAGGACGACGAGCCGGTGTTCGCGGCGGCCAAGAACAACCGCGCCCTGCTGCGCGCCCGCTTCGGGGCGATCCCCACGCACTGCTTCCTGCACACCCCGCACCCGCTGCGCCGCAGCGTCCTGCACCGCCTGCACGAGGAGTTCCCGGAGGCCCTGACCCGTACGGTGCACTCCCCCCTCCGCGACTGGCGCGACGTGTCCGCCCTGTCCTCCCTGGCCCACCACTACGGCTACCTCACCGGCACGGCGGAACCGGGCGCCCTGCGCTACGCCTACGTGGACGTGGGCCGGCGCGAGCAGCACGCCCGGCTGAGCGCGCTGCTCGCGGGGCGGGGGAGGGACGCATTCTGCCTGGGCGAGGGGCCGGCGGGGGACGTACCGGAGGGGGAGCAGGCGGAGGTCCTGCGGGCGTTCCTGGAGGCCTATTTTCCGGTCAAGGGGCCGTACGAGGCATAGGGCCGCCGCGACTGCGGGGTGCTGACCGTACCGTCATATCGGGGCATCAGGTGCGTATTGGGCTGACCGGGTGCACCTGTTCGGGGAAACGTGACGGGTTTGCGGCGCGCCGCGTTGGCCCGGGCGTCGGATCCGTATCTCCGGGAGGCCCTCATGACCCTCACCAGCGTCGGCGGTGAACCCGCCGTCTTCGTACGGGGAGAGCGCGCCTACGTCGGATCGCCCGAGTTCTCCGATCCCGGGCGGCGCGACGGGCACGAGCTCTTCGACGTCACCGAGATCACCGCACGGCGGATCGCCGCGCAGCGGCTGGAGCTGTCCGCCGCCGTGTGGGAGCGCGCTGCGGGCGGGCGGCCGCTCGGGCTCATGCTCGTCGCGCACAGTTCGCTGCCGGATCTGCGGTCGATGGGCGAGACGCCCGTGCGGGTGAACAACGGGGCGGTGGCGGAGCTCATCAGCCTCGCGCCGTCGGCGGGCGGCACGGAGATCGTCGTACGCATCCGGCCGTGGGGGCTGCCCGCGATGTGGCCCGTGGGGCTGCGGGTGTGCGCCCTCGGGGTGATCCGTGAGGCGTCGGTGCCGGCCGGGCTGGTGCTGCCCCGGCAGGTGTTCCGGCGCGGGCTGCGGCGGCTCCGGGCCGAGGGCGCCATCGATCCGCTGGGGCGGCTGGTGGTGCTGACGTCGCGCGGGCGGTGAGACGGGCCGGCCGTCCGGGCGGCGGGCCGGAGCCCACCGCCCGTACGGCCGGGGCGGCTACTTCACCGCGCCCGCCATCACGCCGGACACGAACTGCCGCTGGAACGCGAAGAACACGATCAGCGGGATGACCATCGAGATGAAGCCGCCCGGCGCGATCACGTCGAAGTTGGCGCCGTACTGCCGCACCTCCTGCTGCAGCGTCACGGTGATCGGCGCGTTCGACGGGTCCGCGAAGATCAGGGCGATGAGCAGGTCGTTCCACACCCACAGGAACTGGAAGATGCCCAGCGCCGCGATCGCCGCGCCGGCCAGGGGCATCACGACCCGGAAGAACAGCCGGAACTCGCTCGCCCCGTCCAGCCGCGCCGCCTCCAGCAGTTCGCGGGGGATCTCCGCGAAGAAGTTGCGCAGCAGGAAGATCGCGAACGGCAGCCCGAACGCCGTGTGGAACAGCACCACACCGGTGATCGTGTGGAAGATGCCGAGGTCCCCGAAGAGACGCGCCAGCGGGATCAGCGCCACCTGTACGGGCACCACCAGCAGGCCCACCACGGTCAGGAACAGCCAGTCGCGGCCCCGGAATTCCATCCACGCGAAGGCGTAGCCGGCCAGCGAGCCGATCAGCACCACCAGCAGCGTGGACGGCACGGTGATCAGCACGGTGGTGAGCAGCGACTTCATGACGGTGTCGTTGCTCAGCAGCGCGTCGTAGTTCTCGAACGTCAGCTGGCTGGGGGCGGTGAAGACCTTCCACCAGCCGGACGCCGAGTAGTCGGCCGTCGTACGCGCCGACGAGATCAGCAGGCCGATCGTGGGCAGCAGCCAGAACAGCGCGACCGCGATCAGGAACAGCTGCACGAGGCCGCCGCTCGTCCGGGCCGCGAGCCGCGCCCCCAGCGAGCGCCTGGCCCGTACGGTCTGGTCCTCGGCCTTCGAGGGCCGGGCGGCGGGGGAAAGGGAAGCCGTCTCGGTGGTCATCGGCGCTTCTCCCTCTGCAGCCGCCGGATGTTGATGATCATCACGGGGATCACGAGCAGCAGCAGGATCACCGAGATGGCGCTGGCGACGCCGTGATCGGGCTGGGGGGTGCCGATGCCGACCCGGTAGAGCATGGTCGCCAGTACGGCGGCCTCGTCCTGCGAGGTGCTGGGCGCGATGACGTACACCAGGTCGAAGATCTTGAGTACGTTGATCATCAGCGTCACCAGCACCACGATCAGCACCGGCGCCAGCACCGGCACCGTGATCCGCCGGAACACCTGCCACTCGTTGGCCCCGTCCACCCGGGCCGCCTCCAGCAGCTCGCGCGGCACACCGGCCAGCCCGGCGGCGATCAGCACCATGGCGAAGCCCGCCCACATCCAGACGTACGCGCTGATCACCCCCCACGTGACCACGTCGGGGCCGAGCCAGTCGACGCCCTTGTACGCCTCCGCGAAGTTCGAGGACGGCAGCCGCAGTCGGGCGCCGTCCGCCGCGGCGGGGAGGGTGAAGGTGCCGTCGGCCGCGGTCTTCGCGCTCGCCACCACCTCGCCGTCCTTGACCGCCTGCACGGTGATGCCCTTCAGGGCCTTCTCACCCTCGTCGATCCGGCTGAGCTCGTTGCGGCCCTCCTTCGGCGGCCGGAAGTCCAGCCAGACCGTGCCGCTCACCCCGTCGCCCGCCGCTTGCGGCTGGGCGGCGGGCTCGGCGCCGGAGACCTCGGCGGGCTTCAGGCCCACCACCGGCAGCACGGCGGTGGCCCCGGCGGCCACCGGATCACGGGTGGTGAAGCCGCCGCCCGCCGACTTCTCCAGCGGGGAGCCGCCGTTGGTACGCCCGTTCGCCCCGGGCCAGGGGGAGGACTCGGCGAACGAGTCGTGCACGGTGGTCCACATGGCGTTGGCCAGGCCGCGCTCCGGCTCCGCCTCGTACACCAGCCGGAAGATGATGCCGGCGGCGAGCATGGAGATCGCCATCGGCATGAAGACGACCAGCTTGAACGCCGTGCCCCAGCGCACCCGTTCGGTGAGCACGGCGAAGACGAGGCCCAGCGCCGTACAGACCACCGGGGCCACGGCCACCCAGATCAGATTGTTCTTGATCGCGGTGAAGAGGGTGTCGTCGGTGAAGAGTTCGGTGTAGTTGTCCAGTCCGATGAAGCTCGAGCCGTCCTGGTCGAACAGGCTCCGGTAGACCGAGTAGACGATGGGATACGCGACGAGCGCGCCGAGCAGCACCAGGGCCGGAAGCAGGAAGGTACCCGCGATCCAGCCCCGCGTGCCGGTGACCGATTTCCGGGGGCGCGGCGGCGTGGTGGTGCCGGCGGCGGTCTCGGACACACCGCCGGCACCACCCACGGCACCCGCCCCGCCTGGGGCGGCGGTGGCCATGGGTGAACGCTCCGGTCCCCGTCAGTTCCCGAACGCCTTGGCGGCCTCGGTCTCCAGCACCTGCTGCGCGCCCGCCACGTCGTCGGGCTTCGCCAGGAAGTCCTGCAGCGCCTTCCACTCGCCCGCGCCGTCGGTGCCGCCGAACGCGGCCGGCGCCTGGTCGGACATGTCGAAGCGGAAGTCGTCGCCCGCGGCGATGACGGCCTCGGCGATCGTGCGCTGCACGTCGTTCGGGTACGCGTCCGACTTCACGGTCTTGTTCGGCGAGGTGTAACCGCCCTGCTGCGCCATCAGCGTGGCCGCCTCGGTGGAGGCGAACCAGGTCTGCAGCGCGTGGGCGCCCTTGTTGTCGTTCAGTACGACGGCGGCGTCACCGGCCGTCACCACCGGGGACTCGTCGCCCACCGCCGGGAACGGGAACACCTTCGCGTCCGTGCCGATCTCCGCCTTCGTCTCGCTGATCGACGCCGCCGAGAAGTCGCCTTCGTACGCCATGGCGGCCTTCGGGTTCTCCAGATCGGTGAAGGGCATCTTCATCGAGTCCGGGAACTCCGTCTTCAGCGCCCCGGCCTTCCCGCCGGCCAGCAGATCGTCGTTGCCCCACAGCTGGGCGAGCGAGTCCAGCGCGCTCTTCACAGAGGGGTCGGTCCACTTGATCTCGTGCTTGGCGAGCTTGTCGTACATCTCCGGGCCGGCCTGGGAGAGATAGACGTTCTCGAACCAGTCGGTCAGGGTCCAGCCGTTCGCGCCGCCCACGGACACCGGCGGTACGCCGGAGTCGGCGATGGTCTGCGCGGTGCTGACGAACTCGTCCCAGGTCTTGGGCTCCTCGACGCCGGCGCCCTCGAACGCGGCGGAGTTGTACCAGATCAGGGACTTGCTGGCGGCCTTCCAGTAGACGCCGTACTGCTTGCCGTCCACGGCTCCGAGGTCCTGCCAGGCCTGGGCGTAGTTCTTCGTCATCTGGGCCTGGGTCTCGGCGGCCATCGGTTTGGCCCAGCCCTTCTGTACGAACTCGGCCAGCACGCCCACCTGGGGCACCATCACGATGTCGGGGGCCTTGCCCCCGGCGACCTGGGTGGCGACGAAACCGGCCACGTTGTCCCCGGTGGGGACGAAGTTGACGGTGGCGCCGGTGCGTTTGCTGAACTCGTCCAGGACCTTCTTGAAGTTGTCCTGCTCGGTGCCCGTCCACACCGCGCCGACGGTCAGCGTCGTGCCGTCGAGCTTGGGGAGCTGTACGCCGCTCCCGCCTCCTTCTGTGGCCTTGTCATCGGTGCCGCCGCTTCCGCCGCTGTCGTCGTCGCCGCACGAGGCTGCGCCCAGGGCCAGCAGGCCCGCGCTGAACAGTGCTAATGCGGTGCGCGCGGTTCGCCGCGGGCGTGTCGTCCGGTGTGATCTGCTCATACCAGCCTCCCCTGGAGCCTGTCCCGTGCGTCTGGTCTACGCCCGCATGTGCCGGGTGGCAATACCGCCTTCCGCGTCAAGCGGGGCATCGTGACCTTGCTGTGACGGGTACGGTTCCTGCGCCCGTCGGGTGGGCGTGGGGTATGGGGTTCTTGTGGGGTTCTCAGGGGTTCTCCGGGGGGTCGCGTACCCCGGGGCGGGGTGTATACGTCCCGGGCGGAGCGCCGAAGCGCGCCGGCGCAACCCGCAGAGGCGGCGGGAGGCTACGCCCGAACCCGCGCCGCCTCCGCCCCCGCGGACTGCGCGGCGCGCTGCAACGCGCTTGCCAGGAGCGCGAGATCCGTCGGCCCGTTGCCCAGCTCCCGCAGCGGGCGCGACGTGGGCGGCGCGCCCATCCGGGCCCACTCCACGGGGACGACCGTGGGCCGCGCCGTCGCCGTGCGCGGGATACGGCCCGTCACCCGGCCCGCCTGGAACGGGACGGGCATCGAGCCGGAGCGATGCAACTCGCCCCGGCCGGGCGGCACATCGGGCCCCGTTCCGAGGCGGACCAGCAGGGTCGCCTCGGCCCGCGCCGTCGTACCCGCCGTCCGCTCCGGTCGCCCCGTCGCGGCGATCAGGTCCAGCCCCAGCCGGGCCCCCTCCCGCGCCACCGCGTCCAGCGCCCGTACGACGGAGCCCGCCGCCGGCCGCGCCGGGCTGCCCAGTGAGGGGGCGACCAGCGCGTCGTAGTCGTCGACGACCACGACCAGCCGGGGCTGCGACTCCAGCGCCCGCTGCGCGGCCCGCCGCCGCGCCTCGGGGGAGACCTCCGCCTCGGCCGCCCGCCCGTGCGGCTCCTGTGCGCGCAGCGAGAGCGTGGCGCTGGGCGGCGGATCCAGATCGCCGTCGGCGGGCGCGGGACGCTGCCCCGGCAGGGGGTGCGAGCCGAAGGACGCCGCGAGCACCTCCGCCCGCCGCTTCAGCTCACCGGCCAGGGACTGGGCGAACTCCCGCATCCGGACCGGATCGTTGGCGGGGAGGTACGTCGAGACGTGCGGCAGGTCCGTACAGACCCGCAGGCCCTCGCCGCGCTCCGCCCCGCCTCCGTCGATCAGCACGAGCTGCAGCCGGTCGGGCCGCTCCGACGCCGCCAGCGAGGCCGCGAGGGAGCGCAGCAGCTCCGTCTTGCCCGACCCCGGCAGCCCCTCGACGAACACATGGTGCATCCCGTCCGCCGCGAGGTCCGCCTCCAGCGGCCCCCGCGGTCCGGCGCCGAAGACCGCCAGCGCGCGGGTCCGCTCGGCCCACCGCGCGGTGAGCGCCGTGGGCGTGGCGCGGGCCAGGCCCAGCTCGTCCAGCAGCCGTACCGATTCGGGCAGTTCGCCCGCCGGCCGCTCGCCGCCGTCGCGCGGCCCGAGGTCGCGCAGCGGCGCCAGGGCGCGGGCGAGGCGCTCCGCCCAGGCGGCGGAGACCGCGTCGACCGTGCCGGGCTCGCCGGAGAGCCCCTCGCCGTGTCCGTCGGCGACCGCCGCGGCGAACCAGCCGCCGCCCGACGACGCGTGCGGGTCGGGCCCCGGTCCGTACAGCCACGCCTGCCCCGTGCCGTACGCCGTGCCCGTCTCGCCCCGCGGCGGCTGGGCGGCCGTCGCGGGGCGCCGCAGCAGCCGCAGCCCCGTGGCCACGTCGCCGCTGAGCATGGCGACGGCCCCGCACTCGGCGAAGCCGGGGGTGTACGCGCCGGCCGCCTCGTAGCCCGCGGTGAGCGGGGACGCCGGGGAGGCGGAGGGGGTCTCGGCGAGGCAGAGCAGATGGATGCCCGCGGCCGGACCGCGCACGGCCAGCCGCGTGACCGCGTCCCGTACGTCCGCCGGACCCGGATCGCCGTCGACGACGACGACCGTGTGCGCGGGACCGCCCGGGTCCACCTCCAGCCGGCGCAGCAGCTCGCCGAGCCGGGCGGCGGCCTGCTCCCTGTCGTACGCCGTGAGCAGCCGGCAGTCCTGTCCGCGCAGCGGACGCAGCTGCGGCAGCCAGCCGAGCCACGACCAGTCCTGCAGCCGCTGGGCGAGCGGCCGCGACCGGTCGGAGGCCAGCAGGACGAGCTCCAGCTCGTCCGTGGCGTGCAGCGTGGCCAGCTGGGCCAGCACGGAACGGGCCAGCCCCGTCAGCCGGGGACGCGGACCCGCCAGGCCCAGCGACCCCGCCTCCCGCAGGGATACGACGAGGGGGTCGGGACGGCCGGGGCCGTCGGCCGTGCCGAGGCGGACGGTCAGCGCGTCCGGGTGCTCCGCGTCGCGTTCGCCCAGCCGCGTGCTGCTGCGGGGGGCGCTTCGGGTGCCGCTTCGGGGGGCGCCGCCGCCCAGCGCCGTCAGTAGTACCTCGGCGGGGTCGGGCCAGCGTTCGCGGTGCGGCTGCTCGGGCAGCCGGCGGGGCTCGGCGGTCTCCGCCTCCGCCTCCGGTACGGGGCGGGCGGAGGGGTCGGACGCCGCGCCGCCCGAGAAGCGGCGGGCCCAGCCCTTCAGGCCCCCGCGGCGGGCGCCCTGGGGGTCCGTGCCCTGGGCGTCGAGGGGCGGGGCGGGCGTGCCGCGGAGGGGGGTGGCGCCGGGGCCGGGGACGATCAGGCCGTTGCCGTGGGTGCCGCCGGTCAGGTGTGTGCTGTCGCCGGTGTGGGTGCCGCCGGGGTCGGGTGCCCACACGGGGGCGGAGTCCGGGACCTGGGCGTGCTCGGGGCTGGCGGCGGGGCGCGTCGCGCCGCCTCGGCTGCCGCCGTCGCCGCTCAGTCGCAGCACGGACTCGCCGATGCGGAGGAGGGCGCCCGGGCGCAGGGGCACCGGCTGCGGTCCCACGGATACGCCGTCGACGGTCGTGCCGTTCGTCGAGCCCAGGTCCGCGACGTGGGCGCGGCCGTCCTCGGCCACGGTCACCACGCAGTGCAGGCGGGAGACGTCCGGGTCGTCGATGGGCACCTCGGCGTCGGCGGAGCGGCCGATCCGCACCTGGCCCCCGTGCAGCAGATGGACGCCGCCGGCGTCCGGGCCCGCCGCCACCAGGAGGCGCACGGGAGCCTCGGCGTGCTCGCCGGGCACACCGGGGCCGCCCAGGCTCAGCACCGCGCCGTCCACGAGCGGGGGCTCTCCCAGGGTGCTCCGGTCCGGGTCCAGCAGCCGCTCGCCGGCGAACAGGGTCGCGGCCCCGCCACCGGCCTGCGGCGCGGTGCCTCCGCCGGCTGCCGCGGCGGCGTCCGCGAGCCCCACCGCCACGGCGGACAGCGGCGTACCGGAAGGCGCGGTGACGAGCACGTCCACGCTCGAACCCCGCGCGCCCTGGGGGCCCCGTGGTCCCAGGACGGTCATCCGGATCTGCATCGTCGCTCACCGGCCCCTTCTGGCATAAGTGCGTGCCCCGCATCTTCGCATCTCCCACCGACACCCCGCGCCGGGGCCACAGTTGGCGGATCTTGATTGGCCGTGAGAGGTCGGTAAATGGCTGGTTGGGTTCGTGAATGTCCGGTAGGTGGAGGAGGCTGGGGACGGGGGGTCCGGGGGTCGGGGCGCCCCGCACCCCGACCACGGCGAACCGCGCCGCACCCCGTACGGACCCGCGACGCAACCATCCGCCCACCCCGCCGCGTCCAACCCAACACCTCGCCGCCCCGGCGCTGCGCCGCGAGCCGCCGTACAACAGTCCGAAGAGGGAACCCGCCCAGCTAGAGTGGGCGCTCAAGCAAGAAGAGTGACCGTATGACGGGGACCAGACAGCGAGACAGCGTCACCGGCCAGGTGACACGCACCGACAGGGAGCACATGACGTGCGGCCGGTAGGCAGCAAGTACCTGCTCGAGGAGCCGCTCGGGCGCGGCGCCACGGGCACCGTCTGGCGTGCCCGCCAGCGTGAGACGGCGGGCGCGGAAGCCGCCGTGGCGGGCCAGCCCGGTGAGACGGTCGCGATCAAGGTCCTCAAGGAGGAGCTGGCGAACGACCCGGACGTGGTGATGCGCTTCCTGCGCGAGCGCTCCGTCCTGCTCCGCCTGACCCACCCCAACATCGTCCGGACCCGCGACCTCGTCGTCGAGGGCGACCTCCTCGCCCTGGTCATGGACCTGGTCGACGGCCCGGACCTGCACCGCTACCTCCGCGAGAACGGCCCCTTCACTCCGATCGCCGCCTCCCTGCTCACCGCGGGCATCGCGGACGCGCTGGCGGCCAGCCACGCCGACGGCATCGTGCACCGGGACCTGAAGCCCGCCAACGTGCTGCTCGCCGGCAACGACAGCGCCGGCGGGCGCATGCACCCGATGCTGACCGACTTCGGCATCGCCCGGCTCGCGGACTCGCCCGGGCTGACGCGCACCCACGAGTTCGTCGGCACCCCGGCGTACGTCGCGCCGGAGTCCGCCGAGGGCCGCCCGCAGACCTCCGCGGTCGACATCTACGGCGCCGGCATCCTGCTGTACGAGCTGGTCACCGGCCGTCCGCCGTTCACCGGCAGCTCCGCCCTGGAGGTGCTCCACCGGCATCTGCAGGAGGAGCCGCAGCGCCCCGGCAACATCCCCGACCCGCTGTGGACGGTCATCCGGGCCTGTCTGCGCAAGAACCCGGACGAGCGCCCCAGCGCCGAGAGCCTCGCGCGCGGTCTGCGCGCCGTCGCCGCCGGCATCAGCGCGCACGCGAGCCCCGAGCAGATCACCGCGGCCGTCGGCGTGGCCGCCCTGCTCGTCCCGGACGCGGCGCCCACCGCCGTACCCGGCAGCGGGATCCCGGGCGCCGCGGACCCGACCCAGGTGCTGCCGTCGCGCGGCGGCCCGGCGGGCAGCGAGGACCGTACGCAGATGCTGCCGTCGCACGGCGCGCCTCCGATGTACGACCCGAACGCCGCGACAAGCATGATGCCCGGCGCCGGCGGCGACCGGGGCGAGGACCGTACGCAGATGATGCCCCCGGCCCAGCAGGAGCCGGAGGGCCCGCATCCCTGGCAGACGCAGATGAGCCGGCTGCGGGACCGCAACGAGCAGACCCAGCAGGTCGGTTACATCGCCCCGGACGAGGACCCGCTGCGCCGCCGCCCGCACCGCCAGGTGCAGCGCGACCAGGGCGGTTACGGACACCAGGGTTACGACCAGGGCCCGCCGCCCCCGCAGGCACCCCAGCGCCGCCGCGAGCCCCAGCCGCAGCAGCGGTACGCCCCGCCCTCCCCGCCGCAGCAGCGGCCGCCGGCCCCCGCGCCCGAACCGCGCCGCGACCGCGGCCGCAACCCCAACCGGATGCGGATCCCCGGTCTGGGCTGCCTCAAGGGATGCCTGTTCGTGCTGGTGCTGCTCTTCCTGGGCGGCTGGGCGGTCTGGGAGCTGACACCGCTCAAGGACGCGGTGGCCGAGGGCAGGAGCTACTGGGACCAGATCTCCGACACGTACACCGAGGTCAAGGACTGGATAGGCGATATCACCGGCCTGATGGACGACGCGAACGACGTCAAGGACGGCGTGGACGGCGTCAAGGAGGGCGTGGAGGACGCGGGGAACGGGCTGCGCTGACCGCAGCCGCCGCACACCGGGCCGCCGCCGTGGCATGCGGTCGGAGGCCGCCCGAGCACCCGCGGGTGCGCTGACCTTGGAGATTTGTCGACACCCAAAGGGTGTTTTACCGGGGACCGGCGCACCCAACCCACCCTCACCCGCGTAGTTTTATCGCCATGGCACGGAGAATCGGCAGCCGGTACACCGCGAACCAGGTGCTCGGCAGAGGCAGCGCGGGCACGGTGTGGCTCGGCGACGGACCCCAGGGGCCGGTGGCCATCAAGCTCCTCCGCGAGGACCTCGCGGAGGACCGCGAACTCGTCGGCCGCTTCGTCCAGGAGCGCAGCGCCCTGCTCGGCCTGGACCACCCGCACGTCGTCGGCGTACAGGACCTCGTCGTCGACGGGAACGACCTCGCGCTGGTGATGGAACTCGTCCGCGGCACCGATCTGCGCACCCGCCTCGACCACGAGCGCCGGCTCGCCCCCGAGGCCGCCGTCGCCGTCGCCGCGGACGTCGCCGACGCGCTGGCCGCCGCGCACGCGGCCGGGGTCGTGCACCGCGACGTCAAGCCCGAGAACGTCCTGCTGGACTCCGCCGCCCCGGCCGGCCCCGGTGGCGCGCCGCCCGCGCTGCTCACCGACTTCGGCATCGCCAAGCTGATCGACGCCCCCAGCCGCGCCCCGCAGCCCGCGGGGGTCCGGATCCCCTCCCAGCGCCGCGTGATCGGCACCCCCGACTACCTCGCCCCGGAGATCGTCGAGGGCCTCCCGGCGCGCGCCGCGGTCGACATCTACGCCCTGGCCACCGTCCTGTACGAGCTGCTCGCCGGCTTCACGCCCTTCGGCGGCGGCCACCCCGGCGCGGTGCTGCGCCGCCATGTCACGGAGACGGTGGCCCCGCTCCCCGGCATCCCCGACGAGCTGTGGCAGCTGATCGTGCAGTGCCTGGCCAAGGCCCCCGCCTCCCGGCTGCGCGCCGCCGAGATGGCCACCGCCCTGCGCGCGGTCCTCCCGGACCTCAAGGGCATGCCCCGGCTCGACGTGGACGAGCCGCACGAGCCCACGTCCGCGTACGACCCGGATCCGGCGTACGAGCCCGCCCCGCCGTCCGACGAGCGGCCGCTGCGCGGCGCGGTCCCCCTGGTCCACGGGCACGCCCCCGACTCCAACCGGGACACCCACACCAGCATGCGCGTCCCCTCCGCCGAGGAGCTCGCCGGCGGCGCCCTGGGCACGGCCCGCGTCCCGCGCGTCCCCGGCACCCCGCGTCCCGGCTCGGCCAGGCACCGCGCCGCGGCCCGTACCCGCAAGATCCGTCTGGTGGTCGCTGTCGCCGGCGTCGTCGTGGTCACGGGCGGCCTCGTCGGCTGGCTGGCCGCGGACGCGGACGGGGCGGAGCGGCCCGCGCGGGAGACCGGGCACTCGGCACCCGCGGCCCCCTGACCTGCGGTCCCACCGATCGGAGCCGAACGCGCGCTCACGTCTGCCGGTGACAGCCGTTAGGCTGTCACCGTGGCAGTACTCGACTTCGCTGAAGCGCTCAAAGACCTCCGGACGACCATGGAGTCGATCGTGGCCGTCCTCGACCTCGACAAGCTGCGAGGTGAGGCCGCCGCGCTCGAGGAGCGGGCCGCCGATCCCGGGCTCTGGGACGACCCCGAGAACGCCCAGAAGGTCACCAGCCAGCTCTCCGCCGTGCAGAACCAGATCCGCAAGGTGGAGGAGCTGAGCAGCCGGCTCGACGACGTCGAGGTGCTGCACGAGCTGGCCGAGGCGGAGGGGGACGCGGACTCCCTGCAGGAGGCCGAGAGCGAGCTGGAGACCGCCCGCAAGGACATCGACGAGCTCGAGGTCCGCACGCTGCTCTCCGGCGAGTACGACGCCCGTGAGGCGATGGTGACCATCCGCGCCGAGGCCGGCGGCGTCGACGCCTCCGACTTCGCGGAGCAGCTGCAGCGCATGTACCTGCGGTGGGCCGAGCGCAAGGGCTATCCGACGGAGGTCCTCGACACGTCGTACGCCGAAGAGGCCGGCATCAAGTCGACGACCTTCGCCGTGAAGGTGCCCTACGCCTACGGCACGCTCTCCGTCGAGCAGGGCACGCACCGCATGGTCCGTATCTCGCCCTTCGACAACCAGGGCCGCCGCCAGACGTCCTTCGCGGGCGTCGAGGTGCTGCCGGTGGTGGAGCAGACGGACCACATCGAGATCCCCGAGAACGAGATGCGGATCGACGTCTTCCGGTCGTCCGGTCCCGGTGGTCAGTCCGTGAACACGACGGACTCCGCGGTGCGTATCACGCACCTGCCGACCGGCATCGTGGTGTCCTGCCAGAACGAGAAGTCCCAGATCCAGAACCGTGCGGCTGCGATGCGGGTGCTGCAGGCGCGTCTCCTTGCCCGTCGCAAGGAGGAGGAGCAGGCGCGGATGAACGCGCTGAAGGGTGATACGGCGGGGTCCTGGGGCAACCAGATGCGGTCGTATGTGCTGCAGCCGTACCAGATGGTCAAGGATCTGCGGACGGAGCACGAGGTCGGTAATCCGCAGGCCGTCCTTGACGGGGAGCTGGACGGGTTCCTCGAGGCGGGTATCCGCTGGCGCAAGCAGCAGGAGAAGGTCGCCTAGCCCCCGCCGCCCCCTCGCCTTCCGCTGCGGGGGCTCCGCCCCCGACCCCCCTTGCGGGCTGCGCCCGCGTCGCGCCTGACGGCGCTCGTCCTCAGACGCCGGACGGGCTGATTCTCGCCTCGCGCCGGCTGACGCAGATCGGCGCTGCGCGCCTCGTCCTCAGACGCCGGACGGGCTGGAGGTCGCCTTGCATCGGCTGACGCGGATCGGCGCTGCGCGCCTCGTCCTCAAGCGCCGGACGGGCTGAGGGGGTGGTGCGGTCGCGGTGGGAGGGTGCCTGGGTCTCGGGGCGGGCCCTGTTCGTGGGCGCCGGGGGTGGGCCCCCGTTCGTAGGCGCCGGGGGTGACCTGGGGAGACGGTGACGGGTGGTGTGTGGGTGGGGGCAATCCCCGCGCCGGAGGCGCGGGGCGGCGCCGGCCCCAGGCGAAACCCGCACAACAAGAGGAGCGCTAAGCCGTCTGGTGTTCCAGGAACAGCACCGCGGCCACAGCCGCCAGCAGCGCCAGCAACCAGAGCATCATCGCGGGCGTGACGGCGAACCCCGACTCCCGCTGGAGGCGCTCCCTGCTCGCCCTGCAGACGGGGCAGCGCCCCTCACTCACTGGCCCCGCGCAGTTGGCGCACACCAGCCAGTCGCGTGTCATGCGCTCTCCTCCTCCCCACCCCGTGGACCGAGCTCTCCCTCTCTACTGTGCCAGCTCCGCGCGGATTCAGCGCGCGGCTCCGTGTCCCCGTACCCTCCCGCGTGCCCCCGACCAGCCGGGAAAGCCCAGCGCAATGCCCGGATTGTCCCTTGCGCAAGCGTGACGAAACGCACCAACCACGCTCGGCGACTGCGCACCCGCCCCGGCTTCGCGTAAGGTCGCCACCGACCGACAGGGAGCCAGCGCCGTGATCCGATTCGACAACGTCACGAAGATCTACCCCAAGCAGAACCGACCCGCTCTGCGGGATGTCTCTCTCGACATCGAGAGAGGCGAGTTCGTGTTCCTGGTGGGGTCCTCCGGCTCCGGCAAGTCCACCTTCCTCCGGCTGATCCTCCGCGAGGAGCGCACCACGCACGGCCAGGTGCACGTCCTCGGCAAGGATCTGAACCGGCTGTCCAACTGGAAGGTCCCGCACATGCGGCGCCAGCTGGGCACCGTCTTCCAGGACTTCCGGCTGCTGCCGAACAAGACCGTGGGCGAGAACGTCGCCTTCGCCCTCGAGGTGATCGGCAAGCCGCGCGGACAGATCCGCAAGACCGTCCCCGAGGTGCTGGACCTGGTCGGCCTGGCAGGCAAGCAGGACCGCATGCCGGGCGAGCTCTCCGGTGGTGAGCAGCAGCGCGTGGCCGTGGCCCGCGCCTTCGTCAACCGCCCCATGCTGCTGATCGCCGACGAGCCCACCGGAAACCTCGACCCCCAGACCTCGGTCGGGATCATGAAGCTGCTGGACCGGATCAACCGGACCGGCACCACCGTGATCATGGCCACCCACGACCAGCAGATCGTCGACCAGATGCGCCGGCGCGTGATCGAACTCGAGAAGGGCCGCCTCGTCCGCGACCAGTCGCGCGGTGTCTACGGATACCAGCACTGAGCCCGCGGACCTCGCCCCCACGAGCGGTCCCCTCTAGCTGAAAGGACGGGCATGCGCGCCCAGTTCATCTTCTCGGAGATCGGCGTCGGCCTCCGGCGCAATCTCACGATGACCTTCGCGGTCGTCGTCTCCGTGGCCCTGTCGCTGGCCCTGTTCGGATCGGCCCTGCTGCTGAACAAGCAGGTCGACACGATGAAGGGGTACTGGTACGACAAGGTCAACGTCTCGATCTTCTTCTGCAACAAGGCGGACCAGGAGACCTCCCCGAACTGCTCCAAGGGCGCCGTCACCAAGGAGCAGAAGGACGCGATCAAGGCCGACCTCGACAAGCTGGACGTCGTCGAGAACGTGCAGTTCGAGTCCTCGCAGGAGGCGTACCGCCACTACAAGGAGCAGTTCGGCGACTCGCTGATGGCCGGTTCGATCACGCCGGACCAGATGCAGGAGTCGTACCGCATCAAGCTGAAGGACCCCACCAAGTACGAGGTGGTCTCCAGCGCCTTCGCCGACCGCCCCGGCGTCCAGGAGGTCCAGGACCAGCGCAACCTGCTGAAGAACCTCTTCGAACTGCTGCGGAACATGAACGCGGCGGCGGTCTTCATCATGGCGCTGATGCTGGTCGTGGCGCTGATGCTGATCGTGAACACGGTGCGCGTCTCGGCGTTCAGCCGACGGCGCGAGACCGGGATCATGCGCCTGGTGGGTGCCTCGAGCTTCTACATCCAGATGCCGTTCATCATGGAGGCGGCCGTCGCCGGTCTGCTCGGCGCGTCCCTCGCCTGTGTGATGCTCGTCGCGGGCCGCTACTTCATGATCGACCACGGGATGTCGCTGGCGGAGAAGCTGCCGCTCATCAACTTCATCGGCTGGGACCAGGTGATAAGAGTCCTGCCGCTGGTGCTCGCGGTCGGTCTGCTGATGCCCGCCGTTGCCGCTTTCGTCGCCCTGCGCAAGTACCTGAAGGTGTGAGATAAGCGGCAGCCCGTGCGGGTGCGGCTGTGGGCAACTCGCCTTGTACCGACCGCATCTGTCCTAGACTCGGCGGCATGTCGGGACCGTCTGCCCGTGTGCGGAGCGCGCAACCGGACGTCAGTCGTCGAAGGGCTCGTGCACCGCGCGGTATCAGGCGCGGGGCAGCCCTGACCCTGGTGTTCGCGAGCGTCCTCGCCGCCGGAGCGGCCACCGGATCGTGGGCCGAGGACGGGCGCCGTGCCATGCGGCTGCTCGCCGGCGACGAGACGGCCGCCCTGCGGGACGCCGACGAGCCCGCCCCACGGCAGGACGGCGGCGAGCTGGAGGCGCAGGAGCTGGTCAGCCGCAGCGGCGACCGCTGGTCCTCGGCGTACAGCGCCGGCGAGTACGAGGGCGTACGGCAGGGCCTGGACGGCGAGTACGTCGGCGTCGGGCTGTGGATCGTACGGGCCAGGGGCGGGCGGATAGAGGTGGCCCGCGTGCAGCGCTCCGGGCCGGCCGACCGGGCCGGTGTCCGGGCCGGTGACAGGCTGCGTACGATCGACGGCTTCCCGGTCACCGGGGTGCCGGTGACCGAGGTCGTGACCCGGCTGCGCGCCGACCGCACCGGCACCGCGGCCGTCGGCAGCGCCGTGCGGCTGGGTCTGCAGAGGCCGGGCAGGGGGCGCTGGCTGCAGACCCTGCACCGCGAGCGGCTCACCCTCCAGCCGGTCACGCTGACGTCCGGCCGGGGACCTGCCGTGATCAAGGTCGACGCCTTCACCCGTGGCAGCGGCGAGCGCGTCCGTGCCGCCGCCCGCGAGGCCGCCGGCGCGGGCATCGTGCTGGATCTGCGCGGCAACCCCGGGGGCCTGGTCACCGAGGCGGTGGGCGCCGCGTCCGCCTTCCTCGACGACGGGGTGGTCGCGACGTACGACCTGAAGGGCGCGCAGCACGCGCTCTACGCCGACCCGGGCGGCGATACCGCGACCCCGCTGGTCGTCCTGGTGGACGGCGGCACGATGAGCGCCGCGGAGCTGCTCACCGGCGCGCTGCAGGACCGCGGCCGGGCGGTCGTGGTCGGCAGCCGCACCTTCGGCAAGGGCACCGTGCAGCTGCCGCGCTCGATGCCCGACGGCTCGGTCGCCGAGCTCACCGTGGGCCAGTACCGGACCCCCTCCGGCAAGAGCCTGGAGGGCCACGGGGTGGACCCGGACCTCCAGGTCCCGGGGGCGAAGGACGCGGAGGCGGAAGCGCGCAGAGTATTGGGTGGCCTCGGGGCGGGTGTGTAGTGCGAGAATGACCGGGCTATGGCTAAGCAAAAGGATCCGGACCGCAAGCTCATCGCGCAGAACAAGCGCGCGCGCTACGACTACCTCATCCTCGACACCTACGAGTGCGGCATCGTGCTCACGGGCACCGAGGTGAAGTCGCTGCGCCAGGGCCGTGCGTCGCTCGCCGACGGCTTCGTGCAGATCGACGGCGGCGAGGCGTGGCTGCACAACGTGCACATCCCCGAGTACGCGCAGGGCACGTGGACGAACCACGCCGCCCGGCGCCGGCGCAAGCTGCTGCTGCACCGCTCGGAGATCGACAAGCTCGAGGCGAAGTCGCAGGAGACGGCGCACACGATCGTGCCGCTGGCGCTGTACTTCAAGAAGGGCCGGGCGAAGATCGAGATCGCGCTCGCCAAGGGTAAGAAGGAGTACGACAAGCGGCAGACGCTGCGCGAGAAGCAGGACCGCCGCGAGGCGGACAAGGCGATCTCTTCGGCCCGCCGCAAGCAGCGGGCGTGAGGCGGGACCGCTCCGCCTGACCTGCGGGGAATGTAGTGGCATCCGGCCGCGCTGTTCCCGTAGGATGGCGGTGCGCCCACAGCGGCGCACACCTTGATAAATCAACATGGGGATGATCGGTTTCGACAGCGGCTGTCGAAGCAGGGGAAGCGTGTCGAGGAAGCGGCCATGATCTCGTAAACCACAGGCCGAAACCAATAATCGCCAATACTCAGCGCGATTCCTTCGCCCTCGCTGCCTAAGTAGCGACTTGCGAAGTGTCAGCCCGGGGCTGTTCCCGACCCGGATCCTGGCATCAGCTAGGGGACTGAACCGTTAGACCCGGTCACGGGGTGTAACGGGACATTTCACAGTGACTGAGCCCGTCGGAGACTTGTCCGCGTGATCTCCGGGGCTGAGAAAATCGCAGCGGACTGCACACGGAGAAGCCCTGATTCCGCACCGTTGGACGCGGGTTCGATTCCCGCCATCTCCACGAAGGCGAACGGCGAGGTGTGTCTGCGAACTGCGCAGACCGCCTCGCCTTCGTCGTTTCTGCGCGGCTTCGCCGCGCGTCGCGGGGGCTCCGCCACCCGCACCCCCGTCGGTATCACGGGGTGACCCCGGGGCCGGGATCTTGACCTCAACAGCGGTTCAGGTGGCACAGTGCGCCGGTGCCTGTCATACGTGCGGTTCCTGCCGCGTATCGTCCTGTGCTCGCCCACCGGCCCTTCCGGCGGATGATGCCCGCGTTCGCCGCCTCCGATCTCGGGGACGGGATGAGTGCCGTCGCCGTGGCGTGGCTGGCTGTGGTGGTGGCGCCCGAAGGGCAGCGGGAGCTGTTGCTGGGGGCGGCGGTGGCGGCGTACGCGCTGCCGGGGGCCGTCGGGGCGCTGGTGCTCGGGCGGTGGCTGCGCGGGATGCCGCCGCGGCGGCTGCTCGTGCTCAACAGTTCGCTGCGGGCCGTCATGCTCGGCGCGATCCCCCTCGCCTGGGCGGCGGGGTGGCTGCACCCCCTCCTGTACGTCGGGCTGCTCGGCGCTTCGTCGCTGCTCATGGCGTGGGGCGGGGCCGGGAAGTTCGCCCTGCTCGCCCAGCTGCTGCCCGCGGAGCGGCGGCTGGCCGGCAACGCGCTGCTCAGCTCCATGGGGTCGGCCAGCATCATCGTCGGGCCGGCGGCCGCGGGCTTCCTCGCCACCGTCGTCAGCCCCGCCTGGATCATCGGCGTGGACGCCCTGTCCTTCGCCGTCCTCGGCGTGCAGGCCGCGCGCACCGCACCGCGTGCGGACGCCCCGGCCGCGGCGCCCGTCGACGCCGGGCGGTCCGCCGCCGGGCTGCGGCTGCTGCGCGGGCAGCCGGAGCTGCTCGGCATCCTCGCGCTGACGTGGCTGTTCTTCTTCCTGTACGGGCCCGTCGAGGTCGCCCTCCCGCTGCACATCACCGAGGACCTGCACGCCGACTCGGCGCTGCTCGGCCTGTACTGGACGCTGTTCGGCGTCGGAGCCGTGGCCGGCGGGCTCACCGCGGGGGCGCTGCGCCGGCTTCCGCTGTGGCCGGTCACCCTGGGCATCGTGGCCGGCTGGGGGCTCGTACTGCTGCCCTTCGGTACGGGTGCGGGGGCGCCCGTGACGATCGTCTGCTTCGCGCTCGGCGGGGCGATCTACGGGCCGTACTCCGCGCTCTCCTTCACCCTCTTCCAGAACCGCACCCCCGAACCCCTGCTGACCACCGTCCTCGCCGCGCGCAGCGCCATGCTGCTCACGTCCACGCCCGTCGGGGTGGCGCTGGGCGGCCCCCTGGTGGCGGCGCTCGGACCGCGCGCCGTGCTGGCCGGGTCGGGCGCGGCGACGGTGGGCGTCGCGGTGATCGTGGCGGTGGTGCGGGCCGTCGGTGCCCGGGCGCCTACACCTTCGTGAACGTCAGCGCGTCCCTCGAACCGTCCGGCCAGTCCCGGCGCAGGTGCGTTCCGTCGGTGAGGGTGAGCGTGCTCGCCGGGTCCACCGAGCACGCACTGGCGGGGTCCGCCTCGGTCAGCGCCGCGGAGCCGACGCGCAGCGGGGCGCCGGGCTCGCCCGTGTCGGTGAGGGACGCCGTCCAGACGCAGGTGTACGTGGCGCCCAGGGCGCTCTTCCCGGTGCCCGTCACCGTGATCACCGGGGTGCCGATGCTGCCCTGGACGATGGTGAGTTCGCGCTTGTGCGTCGCGAGCGTCGCCGAGTACTCGGCGGTCCACGAGCCGAGGAACGCCTCGGGAACGTCGCCCTCGTCCCCGGGTTCCCCGCCGGGCGTGGCACCGGGGGCGGTCGCGCCGGCCGAGCGGGACGGCTTGGTGCCCGGGCCGGCGGAGGCGCTGCCCCTGGGGGAGGCCGTGCCGGCGCGGGGCGTGGCGCCCGGCCGCGCCGAGCCGGTGGAGCCGGGCGGGAGGGAGCTGGGGGCGCCGGTGTTGCCGGAGAGGGCCTGGTCCGGGGAGGCGGCGTTCGCGCCGCTGCGGGTGTCGGCCCCGCCCTCCCCGCCGCTGAGGAGGAGGGCGCCGCCGCCGGCGAGCGCGGTGGCCACGACGGCCGCGACGACGGCCAGGACGCGCGACGAGCGGCGGGCACGCGAGGGCTTCGCGCGCCGGCCGCGGCGGCCGCCGTGCACGACCGGCTCGGCGGGATCGGGCCCGGCCTCCCCGGAGACGGCCTCGCCGACCGCCGCGGCCTCCATGTCCTCCCCGGCCGCGCCCCCCGCCTCCGGATCCTCCACCTCCAGCAGCCGCACCGCGTGCCGCCCCAGCCGCGCCAGCACCCCGCCCGGCAGCCATGGCTCCCCGCCCGACCCGACCCGCGGGGCCCGCGCGAGGGCGACGACCTCCGCCGGGTCCGGGCGCAGCGCCGGGTCCTTCTCCAGACACCGGCCGATCAGCGGCAGCAGCCCCTGCGGTACGCCCGCCAGGTCGGGCTCCTCCTGGGCGATGCGGAACATCAGCCCCAGCACCCCGCCGTCCGGCGTACCGAACGGCATCCGCCCCGACGCGGCGTACACCAGGACCGAGCCGAGGCTGAACACGTCGCTCGCCGCCGTCAGATGCGCCCCGCGCACCTGCTCCGGCGACATGAACGCGGGCGAGCCCACCGCCACCCCCGTCCGGGTCACGGACTCCTCGCCGGTGCCGTGCAGTGCGCGGGCGATGCCGAAGTCGATGACGCGCGGGCCGTCCAGGGTGAGCAGGACGTTGGACGGTTTGAGGTCGCGGTGGATGAGGCCGGCCGCGTGGACGGCCTGCAGGGCGCGGCCGAGCCCGTCGGCCAGGACCCGTAACGACGTCTCCGGCAGCGGGCCGTGGTCGTGCTCGACGATGTCCTGCAGTGCGGGCCCCGCGATATAGCCGGTGGCGACCCACGGCACCGCGGCCTCCGTGTCGGCGTCCAGCACGGGCGCGGTCCACTCGCCGCCGACCCGGCGCGCCGCCGTCACCTCCTGGCGGAAGCGGGCCCGGAACGCGGGCTCCTGGGCGAGGCGTTCGTGGATGAGCTTGACCGCGACCGTACGGCCCCGGTCCGAGCGGGCCAGATAGACCCGGCCCATGCCGCCCGAGCCGAGCCGGCCTATCAACCGGTACTCGCCGATCGTGTGTGGATCCCCCGCCTCCAGGCTCTGCATCGCTCGGCTGTCCCTTCCCCGTTGGCACGTCTCCCCCCGTGATGCGTGAGCCGGGGGCGGCCCAAGGACAGGAGCGGGGCCGGAGGGTCAACTCTGCAACCGGGGCGTCGCGTTGTGCAAGCTCTGCAGGGCAGCTGTGGTAAAGGCGAGGAGAGCCGCGGTGAGAGGCAGCCAGTAGCCACTGGCAGGGTCCGCCGTGTGCTCCACGGTCCAGCCTCCGGCGGCCGATCCGGCGGCGATTCCGCCGAGGATCGCGGTGACGGCGAGCGTCATGCCCTCGTTGAGGCGGTCCGGCGGGGTGAGGCGCTGTACGAGGCTCATCCCGGTGACCATCGTCGGGGCCGTCGCCATCCCCGCGACCAGCAGTGCCGGGGCGAGCGCGGCGAACCCGCCGGCGGACGTCGCCAGCAGCGGGGCCGCCATCAGGGCGGTCATCGCCGCCAGGCAGAGCCGGAAGCGGGCGGCGGGGGAGACGGCGGGCGGCAGCAGTCCGTACAGCAGCCCCGCGGCGCAGGATCCGGCGGCCTGGAGCGCGAGGACGGCGCCCGCGACGGAGGTGTGGCCCTCGGCGTCCGCGTAGGCGATCGTGACGACCTCCAGGGACCCGAAGATGACGCCCGTACCGGCGAAGACGGCCAGCAGCGCCGGCATGCCGGGCGCGGTCAGCGGCGCCCGGCCGCGGGTCGCGGCGGCGGCGACGGGCGGCTCGGTGGAGCGCTGCGCGGTGAAGAGCACGATGCCGGTGAACATCAGCGCCGCGGCGGTCAGCATGCCCGCCTCGGGGAACAGCGACGTGCACAGCAGTGCTGCCAGCACAGGGCCGAGCATGTAGCAGACCTCGTCGGCCGCCTGCTCGAAGGAGTTGGCGGTGTGCAGCTTCGCCGGGTCGTCGCGGAAGAGGTGCGCCCAGCGGGCACGGGACATGCCGCCGGCGTTGGGGACCGCGGCCATCAGCGCCTGCGCGGCGAACAGGGTCCACACCGGGGCGTGCAGATGTACGCACAGCGCCTGCAGCAGCGCGCCGGCCGTTGCCGTCGCCGTGACCGGGACGGCGGTACGGGCCTGGCCGCGCCGGTCGACGGCCCGGCCGATGAGCGGGCCGGCGACGGCCCCACCGACCAGGCCGGTGGCGGCGACGGCGCCGGCGAGGGCGTACGAGTCGTAGCCCGAGGCGATCATCATCACCGTGCTGACACCGAACATGCCAATGGGGAGGCGGGCGAGGAGGTTCCACCGGGTGAAGGCGCGGGTGCCGGGGACGGCGAAGATCTGGGCGTAGGCGCGGGCTGTCGGCATGTGATCAAGCCTCGCGGGCGCGGCGACCGCGGGTCCAACACCTGTTCAGCGTGCATTCACGCGCACGTGTTGTGAATAATGGCCGGATGCCCGGCCACGATCCTGACCCCCGGCTGCTGCGCTCCTTCGCCGCCGTCGCCGAGGAACTGCACTTCACCCGCGCCGCCGCCCGGCTCTACGTCGCGCAGCAGGCGCTCAGCCGTGACATCCGGCGGCTGGAACGGGAGCTGGGCACGGAGCTGTTCGTCCGTACGACCCGGCAGGTCGCGCTCACCCCGGACGGCGAGCGGCTGCTGCCGCACGCCCGCCGGGTGCTCGGCGCGTACGACGAGCTGGCCGCGGCGTGGACCGCGCAGGACCGGCCGCTGCTGGTGGACGTGAGCGCGCGGGTGTCCACGGGGTACGAGGTGCTGCGGGCGGCGCGGCAGGCGGCGCCCGGTACGGAGTTCGCGGCGCGCTTCCACAGCGGGCTGACCGGGGCGGCGGCGGAGATCCTCGCCGGGCGGCTGGACGTGTCGTTCGGGCGGGTGGCGGGGCTGCCGGCCGACGTGCGGTCGCGGCTGGAGCACCGGCTGGTGCGGTACGAGGAGATGGCGGTGCTGTTGCCGGACACGCACCGGCTGGCGGGGCTGTCCGAGGTGCCGCTGCCGTCCCTGCGCGGCGAGACGCTGTACGCGGCGGCGGGCAACGCGGCCACCGTGGAGTGGACCGAGCTGGCGGCCGAGCTGTTCGCCGCGCACGGCATCCGGATGGCGGCGCCCTTCCCGGAGATAGCGGGGGAGGAGGAGTTCGTGCGCGTCGTGCGCAAGCAGGGGTGGTCGGTGCTGGCGACGCGGCAGTTCATCGGGATGCCCGGCATGGTCCTGCGCCCGCTGTGCGATCCGCGCCCCCTCGCCCCGGTGTCCCTGGTGTGGCGGCGCGGCCTGCGGCACGCGGGCCTCGCGGCCCTGCAGTCGGCGGCGGCGGACCTCGCCTCGCGGGGCGCGTGGCTGCGGCGTCCGGCGGGGGCGTGGCTGTCGCCGGCGGACGGGGCGCTCTGACAGGGCGCTATCCGCGTACTGACCGGGCGCTACCCGCGTACCCACTCCTCCACCGCCGCGAAGTCCCCGTCCGTCAGCCCCCGCCGATGATCGACGTGCCGCAGCAGCGCCCGCCCGGGATGGACGGCCGCCACCCACGAGCGGTCACGGGCGCCGATCTCGTCGTCCACCCAGGCGAAGGGGCGGCCCGCCGCCCAGTCCACCAGCGCGGGCGTCTTCCAGTGCAGCCCGTGCGGCGGCTCGGCCAGGTCCGGCCAGTCCACCACCGGCAGCGACGGCAGCCCCAGGCGCGGGGAGATCCAGACGTTGGCGTCGTGCTGCCAGGTCGTGGCCCACACCAGGGAGCAGCCGAGGGCCAGCAGCCGCGGCCCCAGCGCCGGGTCGAGGCGGGCGAGCAGCGGGTTGCCCGCCGGCTCGGGCGGATACACCGGATAGCCGCCGTCCGCCCCGAAGGGGATCAGCGGGCCGTCGACGTCGAGGAAGAGGATCGGACGCACGCGGGCCATCGTGGCAGCTCCGGCCCGCGCGTGCGCTCAATGGCACTGACCGCTGCCCGAGTCCGCGTACGTGCTGCCCGCCTCCGGTATGAACCGCCAGTCGTACGAACCGTCCCGCAGCGTCAGCTTCAGCACGCCGTACGTGTCGCCGTTGCGCGCCTCGCTGTTCGGCCGCACCGTCCCGAAGCCGTAGTGGGACGCGCCGCCCGTGCCGACGACGAACGCGCGGATGCCGCGCGCCGGGTCCGCGGCGCCCGCCGGGTTCTGCGGGGCGAAGCGCTCGTAGTTGTGGTTGTGGGCCGTGACCAGCAGGTCCGCGTCCGCGTCGTACAGGGCCTGGAAGAGGGGGAGCGTCTCCGTCGCCGGTCCGTGCCCGGCGCCCGAGGTGAACGTCGCGTGGTGCCAGACCGCCACCGTGCACTGCTCGGCGGAGGCCGCCAGGTCGGCGCGCAGCCACTGCTCCTGCGGGGAGCCCGCGCCGCAGCCGCCGACCGCCGCGCAGTTGGAGTTCAGCGCCACCACATGCCAGGGGCCCAGGTCGTACGAGTACCAGCCCTGGCCCGGGGAGCCGGCAGCGGCGCCGAAGTAGCCGTAATAGCCGGGCGCCCCGGCGTTGTGGTACTCGTGGTTGCCCGCCGTCGGGGCCGTACGGTCGCGGTGGCGGCCCCACGACGGCCCGTAGCAGCCGGCGAAGTCCTCCGCCGTGGCGTACGGGTACGCGTTGTCGCCCGCGGTGAAGGCCGTGCCCGGTATGCCGTCGAGCAGCGCCGCCGTCGCCTCGTCGCCGGAGGACGTGCAGGAGGCGATGTCACCCGCGCCGACCAGCACCGCCTCGTCGCCGGGCGGTTCACCGGCCGTGGTGAGCACCAGCTGCGGCGCCGTCGCGGCGCCGGTCTCGCGGGAGTCGTAGCGCACGCCGTCGGCGCTGGTGGAGGTGGCGGCCATCGCGTACGTGCCGTTGCCCTTCACCAGGGACGACACGTCGAACTCGTACCAGCCGCCGGGGGAGACGGTGTTGAGGGTGCCGAGCACCGGGCCGTCGATGCCGGGGCGGTTGTTCCAGACGAGCCCGCTCTCCGTCCACGCCGTGTTCGTCAGCGACTTGAACGTGCCGCCGAAGCCACTGCCCGCGTCCGCGGCGCCGTTCACGTGCAGCCGCAGCTTCGCCCCCGTGACCTGCGCGGTCAGCCCGGCCACGGTGAACTTCAGATACAGCCGCTGCACGGGGCTCGCGTCCGCCTGCAGCCCCGGCGCCGTGCCGAAGTTCACCGCGGGCGCCGCGCTGTCGATGTACGCGTCGGCCACCGGGGCGTACGTCACCACGGCGGCGGCCGCCGGCGGGGCGAGTGAGGCCGTCGCCCCGGCGAGCACGGCCAGCGAGAAGAGGACGGCGCCCAACCGCTGTTTGATCACGTTTCCCCCCAGGTCTCCCGGTAATCGAAGGGTATGCCGGAATCGCTCCCTCCCTGCCGGCCTCCGGCCGCATTCGCCGCCTCACCCCTTCAGACCACCGAAAGTGAGCGCAAGGTTGCCCGCGCGTCACGTGCTGCCACAGCGAGGAAATCCGCCGTCCCTACCTTCGGGCCCATCAGACGCATCCAGGGCACGGAGGACGGGCTATGACGGCGACCAGCACGGCGCCCCCCAGGCGCGGCGGCAAGCGGTGGATCGAGCACTGGGACCCCGAGGACGAGGTCTTCTGGGCGGAGCAGGGCGAGCGGACCGCCCGCCGCAACCTCCTGTACTCGGTCCTCGCCGAGCACATCGGCTTCTCCGTGTGGACGATGTTCTCGGTGCTGGCCCTGTTCATGGGCCCGGAGTACGGGCTCACCCCCGCCGACAAGTTCTTCCTCGTGGCCATGGCCACCCTCGTCGGCGCCGTCGTGCGCGTCCCGTACACCTTCGCCGTGGCGCGCTTCGGGGGACGCAACTGGACGGTCATCAGCGCCTCGCTGCTGCTGATCCCCGCCGGCACGCTGCTGGTGGTGATGGAACCGGGCACCTCCTACGGCACGTTCCTGGCCGTCGCGGCGCTGGTCGGGCTCGGCGGCGGCAACTTCGCCTCGTCGATGACGAACATCAACTCCTTCTTCCCGCTGCGCAGGAAGGGCTGGGCCCTCGGCCTCAACGCCGGCGGCGGCAACATCGGCGTACCCGTCGTCCAGCTGGTCGGCCTGCTGGTCATCGGCACCGCCGGCGACGGGCAGCCGCGGGTGCTGCTCGCGGTCTACCTCCCGCTCATCGTGATCGCCGCGACCCTCGCCGCACTGCGGATGGACAACCTCGCCCCGGTACGGAACGACACCGGCGCCGCCGTCGAGGCCGCCCGGGATCCGCACACGTGGATCATGTCCTTCCTGTACATCGGCACGTTCGGCTCCTTCATCGGCTACAGCTTCGCCTTCGGCCTGGTCCTGCAGAACCAGTTCGGCCGTACGCCCCTGGAGGCGGCCTCGCTCACCTTCGTCGGGCCGCTGCTCGGCTCCCTGGTCCGCCCGGTGGGCGGCCGGCTCGCCGACCTGTACGGCGGCGCCCGCATCACGCTGTGGAACTTCCTCGGCATGGCGGCCTTCACGGGCCTGGTCGTCACCGCGTCCGTTCAGAAGTCGCTGCCCCTGTACCTGGCCGGCTTCATCCCGCTGTTCCTGCTGACGGGGCTCGGCAACGGCTCGACGTACAAGATGATCCCCGGCATCTACCAGGCGAAGGCCGTCGCGAAGGGGCTCACGGGCGAGGAGGCGGCCGCGTACGGACGGCGGCTGTCCGGCGCCTCGATGGGGCTGATCGGCGCGGTCGGGGCGCTCGGCGGGCTCGGCATCAACCTCGCCTTCCGGCAGTCCTTCCTGTCGTACGGCAACGGCACCATGGCCTGCGTGAGCTTCCTCGCCTTCTACGCCGTGTGCTTCGGCGTCACCTGGGCCGTATACCTGCGCCGGCCGCTGGTGCCGGCGCCCGCCGCGGACCCCGCGGCCCAGCAGCCCGCCTACGCGCACGTGTGACGGACGGTGGCGCGGGTCACGCCCCGCGCCACCGTCGTAACAGCCAGGAAATGCCCGTGATCCGCGGACGTCACCCGTCCCCGGGAGGATGCGGCGCTCAAGGGCACCACGGAGCCGGGGACGACAGCCATGCACACAGAGCACGACACCGGCGGCGTGAAACCGCTCGCCGGGTTCACCGTAGGAGTGACCGCCGCCCGGCGGGCCGAGGAGCTCGGCACGCTGCTGCAGCGGCGCGGGGCGGTCGTGCAGCACGCGCCCGCCATCCGGATCGTCCCGCTGCCCGACGACACGGAGCTGCTGGCGATGACCAAGCAGCTCATCGACCAGCCGCCGCAGATCGTCGTCGCCACGACCGCCATCGGCTTCCGCGGCTGGGTGGAGGCCGCCGACGGCTGGGGCCTCGGGGACGCGCTGCTGCGGCGGCTGTCGGGGGTGCGGCTGCTGGCCCGCGGGCCCAAGGTGCGCGGGGCGATCCGCGCGGCGGGGCTGACGGAGGAGTGGTCGCCGGCCTCCGAGTCGATGGCCGAGGTGCTCGACCGGCTCCTGGAGGAGGGCGTCGACGGCTGCCGGCTCGCCCTGCAGCTGCACGGGGAGCCGCTGCCCGGCTTCACGGAGGCGCTGCGGGCGGCCGGGGCGCAGGTGGTGGGCGTGCCGGTGTACCGGTGGATGCCGCCGGAGGACATCGCGCCCGTCGACCGGCTGCTCGACGCGGTCGTCGCGCGCTCCCTCGACGCGGTCACCTTCACCTCCGCGCCCGCCGCGGCGAGCCTGCTGACGCGGGCGTCCGATCGCGGGCTCACGGGGGAGGTCCTCGACGCCCTGCGCACCGACGTCCTCGCGGCGTGTGTCGGGCCGGTGACGGCGCTGCCGCTGGAGCGGCACGAGGTGCCCACGGTGCAGCCGGAGCGCTTCCGCCTCGGCCCGCTCGTCCAGCTGCTCGCCGTCGAACTCCCCGGCCGGGTGCGCCCGCTTCACGTCGCCGGTCACCGTCTGGAGGTCCGCGGCCACGCGGCCGTCGTGGACGGCGAACTCCGGCCCGTACCGCCCGCGGGGATGGCCCTGCTGCGCTCCCTGTCGCGCCGCCCCGGCTGGGTCGTCTCCCGCGCGGACCTGCTGCGCGCGCTCCCCGGCGCGGGGCGGGACGAGCACGCGGTGGAGACGGCGATGACGCGGCTGCGGACGGCGCTCGGGCGCCCGCGGCTGATCCAGACGGTGGTGAAACGGGGCTACCGCCTGGCCCACGACCCTTCGTCGGAGACGAAGTACGCACAGGCGTAGCCGGTATGCGCGCCGCGTCGCGACCGGTGCCGGCGCCGGGCTCGCCGCGCCTTCGGCGCGGGGGTCGACACCCACCCGCAGACCACCCGAGCGCCGGTCCACGCGGTACCGCCCGGCGCCTGGGGTCCGGGGGTGAGTCCCTGCGGCACTCCGCCGGAGGCGCCGACGTCAGGCAAGCGAGCCCGTAACGGGTGGCGTGTGGGCGGGGGCAATCCCGCGCCGGAGGCGCGGGCGGCGCCGGCCGCGACGCGGGCGGGGGGCGATTCCGCGCCGGGAGGCCCGTGCGGGGGACCGGGATTGAGCCGGATCGGCCTCGGGTGCGTATCGGTCAGCGGTGGGGTCTCGACCGGGAGGTGAGCCGTGGTACAGGATGCCGTCGTGGTGGACGAGCGGCCGTACGGACAGACCTCACGGGCCGCGCAGAGTGCGTCCGGCGAGCTGCCGGACGAGGAGCTGATGCGCGGGCTGTACGCCGAGCACGCCGGCCCGCTCTTCGCGTTCGTCCTGCGGCTCGTCGCCGGCGACCGCCACCGCGCGGAGGACGTCGTCCAGGAGACCCTGCTGCGGGCGTGGAAGAACGCCGACCAGCTGCGCCGGGCCACCGGCTCCGTACGGCCGTGGCTGGTCACCGTCGCCCGCCGGATAGTGATCGACGGCCACCGCAGCCGGAGTTCGCGCCCGCAGGAGGTGGACCCCGCCCCGCTGGACTCCCTGCCCGCCGCCGACGAGATCGACCGGGCCCTGCACCGGATGACGATCGCCGACGCGCTCGGCGACCTCAGCGAGGCGCACCGGCAGGCGCTCGTCGAGACGTACTTCAAAGGACGTACCGTGCAGGAGGCGGCGGAGGTCCTGCGCGTGCCCCCCGGTACCGTCCGGTCGCGGGTCTTCTACGCCCTGCGTTCACTGAAGCTCTCTCTGGAGGAGAGGGGTGTCACGGCATGACCGACGTACAGCACACGGATGTCGGTGCGTACGCCCTCGGCCTCCTCACCGAAGCCGAGGCGACCCGCTTCGAGGAGCACCTGGCCGGCTGCGACCGCTGCGCGGACGAGCTGGAGTCGCTGCTCGGCGTGGCGGAGGTGCTCTCCGACCTGGGCCCCGGCGCCCCGGAGGCCGAGCCGCCGCCACCGGGCCTGCTGGAGCGCGCCCTGGCCGAGGTGGCCGCCCGCCGCCGTACCGTACGGCGCCGCCGGCTGTACGTCGTGGGCGCGGCCGCCGCGCTGATCATCGGCGGCCCGGTGGCGACCGCCGCGGTCCTCTCCGACCGCGACGACCCGCCGCCGGTGGCGGCCACCGGCAGCTCCACGCAGGAGTTCTTCGAGAAGGGCGATCTGCGGAAGGTCGGCGCCACCGACCCCGACACCCGCGTCACGGCCACGGTGGCCACCGAGGCCAAGGCGTGGGGCACGCACGCGGTGCTGGAGCTGAAGAACGTCACCGGTCCGCGCAAGTGCAGCCTGGTAGCCGTCGGCAAGGACGGCTCCGAGGAGACGCTCTCCACCTGGTCCGTGCCCAGCGACGGCTACGGCGACGGCGGAGCCGGCGGGGGCGGGCCGAAGACCGCGACCCCCGCCCTGTACATCGACGGCGGCGCGGCGATGACGCCCGAGCAGATCGCCCGGTTCGTCGTACGGACGTGGGACGGCGAGCAGCTGGTGTCCGTGGCGACGGGCGACCGGTAACGAAGCGGCGTCCGGTTCGCGTACGACGCCCCGAAACGTTGGCCCCCGGGTGCCTCTTCGCGTACGGTGGACGGCTGCCTTACCTGCACGAAGGGGGACGCGTTGGCCGCGCACCGTGCCACGTTCGAATCGTCCGCTGCCGATTCCGTCCGCGATCGCGAGATCGTCGCCGAACAAGACCACCTGGACCGCGTCTACGTCCGCCTCGAGGAGAAGATCCACGAGGCGGAGTTCCTGATGGACGACGCGAGCCGGCGCGGTCATGTCGGCACGCCCGGCGCGCTCGCCGAGCGCGACGCCCAGGTCTTCCGGGCCGGCCTGCACCTCAGCCGGCTCAACAACGAGTTCGAGGACTTCCTCTTCGGCCGGATCGACCTGCTGCGCGGCAAGGACGGCGTACGCGGCCCCGACGGCGCCATGACCTCCGTCGAGCCGGCGGACGACGCCGTCGCCGACGGCGGCGCGCAGATCGAGGAGACGCTGCACATCGGCCGTCTCGGCGTATTGGACGCCGAGTTCTCGCCGCTGGTCATCGACTGGCGCGCGCCGGCCGCGGCGCCCTTCTACCGCGCCACGCCGGTCGCCCCGGGCCGGGTCGTACGCCGCCGGGTGATCCGCTCCAAGGGCCGCCGGGTGCTGGGCGTCGAGGACGATCTGCTGCGCCCCGAGCTGACCGTCACCCTGGACGGGCGCGAGCTGCCCGTCATCGGCGACGGCGCGCTGATGGCGGCCCTCGGGCAGGCCCGTACGCACACCATGCGGGACATCGTCTCGTCCATCCAGGCCGAGCAGGACATGGTCATCCGCGCCCCCGCCGCGTCCGTCACGGAGGTCGAGGGCGGGCCCGGCACCGGCAAGACGGCCGTCGCCCTGCACCGCGCCGCGTACCTGCTCTACCAGGACCGGCGGCGCTACGCCGGCGGCATCCTCATCGTCAGCCCCACGCCGCTGCTCGTCGCCTACACGGAGGGCGTGCTGCCCTCGCTGGGCGAGGAGGGGCAGGTGGCGATCCGGGCGATCGGCTCCCTCGTCGACGGTGCGGAGGCGACCGTGTACGACGAGCCGCCGGTGGCCCGGATCAAGGGCTCTGCCCGGATGGCGCGGCTGCTGCGGCGTGCCGCGCGCGGTGCGATCGAGGGCGCCCGCCCGGGGCGCGGCCGGGGCCTGCGCGTGGTGGCCTTCGGCACCCGGCTCGAACTCGAACCGGAGGAGCTGGACCGCGTCAAACAGGCCGCCCTCGGCGGCACCGCCCCCGTCAACCTGCTGCGCCCGCGCGCCCGTCGGCTGCTGCTGGACGCCCTCTGGTCGAAGTCCGGCGGACCGCGCCGGCACCTCGACCCGGAGCTGGCGGCGGAGGCGCGGCAGGCGTTCGACGAGGACGTGGCGGGCGAGGACTCCTTCACCGACTTCCTGGCGGCCTGGTGGCCCGAGCTCACCCCGCAGGCCGTGCTCACCGCGATGGCCGACGACCGGTCCCTGCACCGGTGGGCCCGGCGCATCCTGCGCCCCGACGAGGTCAGGCGGCTGCGGCGCTCGCTGGGCCGGCACGCGGCCGCGGCCGCGGCGGGGCGCACGCCGGCGTACTCGGTGCACGACGTGGCGATGCTGGACGAGCTGCAGGCGGTCCTCGGCGCGCCCGCCCGGCCCAAGCAGCCGCGCGAGCTGGACCCGCTGGAGCAGCTCACGGGCCTGGAGGAGCTGATGCCCGGCATGGCCGCCGAGACGCGCCGGGAGCGCGCGGAGCGGCTGGCGGAGGAGCGCCGGGAGTACGCGCACGTGATCGTGGACGAGGCCCAGGACCTCACGCCGATGCAGTGGCGGATGGTCGGCCGCCGCGGCCGCCACGCGACGTGGACCGTCGTCGGCGACGCGGCGCAGTCGTCGTGGTCGGACCCGGAGGAGGCCGCCGAGGCCCGCGCGGAGGCCCTGGGCACGCGCCCGCGCCGCCGCTTCGAGCTGACCGTCAACTACCGCAACCCGGCGGAGGTCGCCGAGATCGCCTCGCGCGTGCTGGCACTCGCCATGCCCGGGCAGAAGCCGCCGAAGGCGGTGCGGTCGACGGGCCTGTCGCCGCGCTTCACCGTGGCCGGGGACGACCTCGGCGCCTCGGTGCGCGCGGAGGCGCAGCGGCTGCTCGGGGAGGTCGACGGCACGATCGGCGTCGTGGTGGCGATGAACCGCCGCGAGGAGGCGGCCCGCTGGCTCGCGGACCTGGGCGACCGGGTGGTGGCGCTCGGCTCGCTGGAGGCGAAGGGCCTGGAGTACGACGCGACGGTCGTCGTCTCGCCCGCCGAGATCGCGGACGAATCCCCGGCGGGGCTGCGGGTGTTGTACGTCGCGCTGACCCGCGCGACCCAGCGGCTGACGGTGCTCGCGGGCACCCGCGACCTGCCCGACGAGACGGGCGTACCCGACCTGCTGCGGCCCTGACCGCGCGCGGGAACGCGCCGCCGGACGGCGAAGGGCGCCCCATGTCGTACGACATGGGGCGCCCTTCGGACGTTCACGGCACCGACCCGCCAGCTCGCCTCGCGGCAAAAGGCCGCTCGTAGCGGCAAAGGTTGGGCCCGGGGGCATGGATCGAGCCGGTGCCGTAATCAGCCTAACAAAGCCGACCCGTTAGACCATTCCCGTCCCGTGGAAGAACATGCGCCCCGCCCGGGCCGGACATTGCTTTCGATACCGCGATGTGGAAAATTCATTCCGCTCCCATGCTCTCGTTACCGGATACCCACCGGTAGGTGCGACCATCGGTGAGCACGACCCACACGCAGAAGCGAAGAAGGTAAAACGGTCATGGCAACGGCGCCGAGCGTCTCGTACTCGATCACGGTCCGACTGGAGGTCCCGGCCGGCGGGAGCGCGGTGAGCCAGCTCACCTCGGCCGTCGAGTCCTCCGGCGGGTCGGTCACCGGCCTCGACGTCACGGCCTCCGGCCACGAGAAGCTCCGTATCGACGTCACGATCGCCGCCACCAGCACCGACCACGCCCAGCAGATCGTGGAGAAGCTGCGCGGCGTCGAGGGCGTCCAGATCGGCAAGGTCTCCGACCGGACCTTCCTGATGCACCTCGGCGGCAAGATCGAGATGCAGAGCAAGCACCCCATCCGCAACCGCGACGACCTCTCGATGATCTACACCCCGGGCGTCGCCCGGGTGTGCATGCAGATCGCCGAGAACCCCGAGGACGCCCGCCGGCTGACCATCAAGCGCAACAGCGTCGCCGTGGTGACCGACGGCTCCGCCGTGCTGGGCCTGGGCAACATCGGCCCGAAGGCCGCGCTGCCGGTGATGGAGGGCAAGGCCGCCCTGTTCAAGCGCTTCGCCGGCATCGACGCCTGGCCGCTGTGCCTGGACACCCAGGACACCGACGAGATCGTTGCCATCGTGAAGGCGATCGCCCCGGGCTTCGCCGGGATCAACCTCGAGGACATCTCCGCCCCGCGCTGCTTCGAGATCGAGGCGCGGCTGCGCGAGGCGCTGGACATCCCCGTCTTCCACGACGACCAGCACGGCACGGCCATCGTCGTACTCGCCGCGCTGACCAACGCGCTGCGTGTCGTCGGCAAGGACATCGGGGCGGTCCGGGTGGTGATGTCCGGGGCCGGCGCCGCGGGCACCGCGATCCTGAAACTGCTGATCGAGGCCGGTGTCAAGCACGCCGTCGTGGCCGACATCCACGGCGTGGTGCACGCCGCGCGCGAGGACCTGGTGAACGCCGACGAGTCCTCCGCGCTGCGCTGGATCGCCGACAACACCAACCCCGAGGGCATGACGGGCACCCTGAAGGAGGCCGTGCGCGACGCGGACGTCTTCATCGGCGTCTCCGCCCCGAACGTCCTCGACGGGGACGACGTCGCCGCGATGGCGGACGGCGCGATCGTGTTCGCGCTCGCCAACCCCGACCCGGAGGTCGACCCCGGGGTGGCCCGCCAGACGGCCGCGGTCGTGGCCACCGGGCGCAGCGACTTCCCCAACCAGATCAACAACGTGCTGGTCTTCCCGGGCGTGTTCCGCGGTCTGCTGGACGCGCACTCGCGGACCGTCAACTCGGAGATGATGATCGCCGCCGCGCACGCGATCGCGAATGTCGTGGTCGACGACGAGCTGAACGCGAACTACATCATCCCGAGCGTCTTCAACGACAAGGTCGCCCCCGCGGTCGCCGGCGCGGTCCGCGAGGCCGCGAAGGCGGCCGGCGTCACCGAGACGCCCACGATCCCCGCCTGACGCCCCGCAGGGCCCGTACGGGCGTCCTGGGACCCCGCCGCAGGCCCCGCGTGGCCTGTGCGGGGGCTAGGCGGGCCCCGTCCGGGGCCGCACCGGCGCGTCGCCTGGCCAACCGTCCCGGAAGGCCCCATAAGGTGTCCGGCGTACAAACGTGGGGTACCGGATTGGCTTTCCTACCGCAGGTGGGTGCAGGATGCGTCTCGGGAGCGTGGGTCAAGGAACGTCCGACCCGGTCCGGGAAGTGTCAGAGGGCCCTGGCAGCATCGGCTTCGCCGTGCCGGACATGCGGCATCGCCGTATGGCACGCCTCATTGGCAAGAAGAACACGGGAGTTAGATATGAACCGCAGTGAGCTGGTGGCCGCTCTGTCCGAGCGCGCCGAGGTGACCCGCAAGGACGCCGACGCCGTTCTGGCCGCCCTCGCCGAGGTTGCCGGGGAGGTCGTCGCCAAGGGCGACGAGAAGATCACCATCCCTGGCTTCCTGACCTTCGAGCGCACCCACCGTGCCGCTCGTACGGCGCGCAACCCGCAGACCGGTGAGCCGATCGACATTCCGGCCGGTTACAGCGTGAAGGTCTCCGCGGGCTCCAAGCTCAAGGAAGCCGCGAAGGGCAAGTAAGGCATCCGAGCCTGAGCCGTGCCGTGCTCCTGGACCTGTGAGGGTCCCTGAGTACGGCAACGAGGGCGCCCCTCCCCGGAAGTCCGGGAGGGGCGCCCTCGGGCGTTCAGGGGGCCGCTCGGGCCTGGCGACGAGGGCGGGCTAGTCCGCCGACGGCAGCGACACCTGGGCGCCCAGGTCCGCCAGCTTCGACATGAAGTTCTCGTAGCCGCGGTTGATCAGGTCGATGCCGTGCACGCGGGACGTGCCCTGCGCCGCCAGCGCCGCGATCAGGTACGAGAAACCGCCGCGCAGGTCCGGGATGACCAGATCCGCGCCCTGCAGCTTCGTCGGGCCGGAGACGACCGCCGAGTGCAGGAAGTTGCGCTGGCCGAAGCGGCACGGCGTACCGCCGAGGCACTCGCGGTAGAGCTGGATGTGCGCGCCCATCTGGTTCAGCGCGGAGGTGAAGCCGAGGCGCGACTCGTAGACCGTCTCGTGGACGATCGACAGGCCCGAGGCCTGGGTGAGCGCGACGACCAGCGGCTGCTGCCAGTCCGTCTGGAAGCCGGGGTGCACGTCCGTCTCCAGCGCGATGGCGTTGAGCGGGCCGCCGGGGTGCCAGAAGCGGATGCCCTCGTCGTCGATCTCGAAGGCGCCGCCGACCTTGCGGTAGGTGTTGAGGAAGGTCATCATCGAGCGCTGCTGGGCGCCGCGCACGTAGATGTTGCCCTCGGTCGCCAGCGCCGCCGACGCCCAGGACGCCGACTCCAGGCGGTCCGGGAGCGCGCGGTGGTTGTAGCCGCCGAGCTTGTCGACACCGGTGATCCGGATGGTCCGGTCGGTGTCCATGGCGATGATCGCGCCCATCTTCTGCAGTACGCAGATGAGGTCCTCGATCTCCGGCTCGACCGCGGCGTTGGACAGCTCCGTGACGCCCTCGGCCAGGACGGCCGTCAGCAGCACCTGCTCGGTGGCGCCGACCGACGGGTACGGCAGCGCGATCTTCGTGCCGCGCAGCCGCTGCGGGGCCTCCAGATACTGGCCGTCGGCCCGCTTCTCGATCTTCGCGCCGAACTGCCGCAGCACGTCGAAGTGGAAGTCGATCGGCCGGCCGCCGATGTCGCAGCCGCCCAGGCCCGGGATGAACGCGTGGCCGAGCCGGTGCAGCAGCGGGCCGCAGAAGAGGATCGGGATCCGCGAGGAGCCCGCGTGCGCGTCGATGTCGGCGACGTTGGCGCTCTCCACGTGCGAGGGGTCGAGCACCAGCTCGCCGGACTCGTCACCGGGGCGCACGGTCACGCCGTGCAGCTGCAGCAGACCGCGTACGACCCGGACATCGCGGATGTCCGGCACATTGCGCAGTCGGCTCGGCTCGCTGCCGAGGAGCGCGGCGACCATCGCCTTGGGCACGAGGTTCTTCGCGCCGCGGACGTGGATCTCGCCCTCCAGCGGGGTGCCGCCGTGGACAATCAGTACGTCGTCGGGGACTGAAGTCATGAGGCTCGCGATCACTGTGGACTGGCGGGGGACAGTGAGAAATGCTAATCCGTCCGGTACCCCCCTCCGTAGGCCCAAGGGGTCCCCGAGAGCGTCATGAATTCGCTACAGAACACTGGGTGGACGGCCGGTCGCGGTGCGTGAGGGCGCTTCTGCGGCCCACGGGGAACGCGTCGCCTTCCGTGAACCGGCGGCAAAGCGGCCGTCCGCAGGGACTTCGCCGTACGGGATATGTCCTTTGCCGTATCCGTACGGTCGTTGACTCCCGCGCGAAACCGATCTGCGGGATCATGTCGGCATGACGGAGGTGTCATCGCTCACAGGCCGGCTGCTGGTGGCCACTCCCTCACTGGTCGACCCGAACTTCGAGCGCGCGGTGGTGCTGCTGCTGGAGCACGACGGGGACGGGGCGCTCGGCGTCGTGCTGAACCGGCCCACCCCGGTGGGCGTCGCCGACGTGCTGGAGGCGTGGGCCGAGCTGACCGGCAGCCCCGACGTCGTCTTCCAGGGCGGCCCGGTGTCGCTGGACGCGGCGCTGGGGCTGGCCGTGGTGCCGGGCGGCGCGGGCTGCGGGGACGCCGCGGACGGGCCGATGGGCTGGCGGCGGATCCACGGGGCGATCGGGCTGGTCGACCTGGACGCGCCGCCGGAGCTGCTGGCGGCCGAGCTGGGCACGCTGCGGATCTTCGCCGGGTACGCCGGCTGGGCCGCGGGCCAGCTCGAGGACGAGCTGGCGGACGGTGCGTGGTACGTCGTGGAGTCCGAGCCCGGGGACGTGTCGTCGCCGGCGCCGGAGGGGCTGTGGCGGGCGGTGCTGCGGCGGCAGCGCAGCAAGCTGGCGATGTTCGCGACGTACCCGGATGATCCGACCCTGAACTGACGTATCCGGACGAGCCGGACTCGGTCGGGATCCCGGAGGTCTGCCCGCGGCCCGACGCCCGGGGGGCGCCCGGCGGTACCCTGGCCCACATGAGCACCCCTCTCTCCGAGCCCGAGCGCGGCAGCAGCACCGGCACGCTGGTCGAGCCGACGCCGCAGATCTCCCACGGTGACGGCGACCACGAGCGCTTTGCCCACTATGTCCAGAAGGACAAGATCATGGGCAGCGCGCTGGACGGTACGCCCGTCGTGGCGCTCTGCGGCAAGGTCTGGGTCCCCAGCCGCGATCCGAAGAAGTACCCCGTGTGCCCCATGTGCAAGGAGATCTACGAGTCCATGGGTCCCGGCGGTGGCGGCAAGGACAAGGACAAGGGCGGCAAGAAGTAGTCGTCCCGGGCCGGGGCGGCGGTCGCGTCGGGCCTGCGCCGGGGCGTGTCCGGGTGGTCCCGTGGCGTCGGCTGACGCGATTCGGCGCTTCGCGCCTCAGTCCTCAAACGCCGGACGGGCTGAGTCGCCTTGCGTCGGCTGACGCGCCTCCGGAGGGCCGCCTGCCGGGCCGTGTTCGGTGTCCGGTGTCGGGAGGTGGCGGGGTCGCACCCCCGCCGACCTCGGGGTTCGTCCTCCGTCATGCGGATTGGTACAGACCTATTGCGCGAGGCGGGGGTCATCCCTGAGGCTGTGGTGCATGACTGCGTCACCCCTCATCCCCGCCCCGCGGCAGCTCGCCGAGTTCAGCGACACCGCCCACTTCACGCTGGGGCGCGGCACCGCGATCGCCGCCGGCCCGGGAACGGAGAGCACCGAGCGCTGGCTGCGCGCGGAGTTCGGCGCCGCGACCGGGCTGCCGCTGCCGCCGGCCGGTGACGCTTCCCCGGGCTCGTCGCTCCGCTCCGAGCAGGGGACACCCCGCGGCGAGGGCGTCATCCGGCTCGCCCTGGACACCTCGCTCGGCCGTGAGCTGGGTGAGGAGGGCTACCGGGTCGACGTCACCCCGGGCGGCGTACAGCTGACCGGCGGCGGCCCCGCCGGTCTCTTCTGGGCCGCGCAGACGCTGCGCCAGCTCTTCGGCCCTGAGATCTACCGCCGCGCCCCGCTGCCCGGGCGCACCTGGCGGATTCCCGCCGTACAGATCGAGGACGCCCCCCGCTTCGGCTGGCGCGGGCTGATGCTCGACGTCTCGCGGCACTTCATGCCCAAGGACGGCGTGCTGCGCTATCTGGACCTCCTCGCCGCGCACAAGCTCAATGTGCTGCACCTGCACCTGACCGACGACCAGGGCTGGCGGGTCGAGATCAAGCGCTACCCGAAGCTCACCGAGGACGGCGCCTGGCGCCCGCGCAGCCGGATGGGGCACCGGGCGTCCCCGCACTGGGACGAGCGCCGCCACGGCGGCTACTACACGCAGGACGACCTGCGCGAGATCGTCGCGTACGCCGCCGAGCGGCACATCACCGTCGTCCCGGAGGTCGACATCCCCGGGCACTCGCAGGCGGCCATCACGGCGTACCCCTGGCTGGGGAACACGGACGTGGTCGAGACGGACTCGCTCGGCGTGTGGACCGACTGGGGCGTCTCGGAGAACATCCTCGCGCCGACCGAGGAGGTGCTGCGCTTCTACGAGGGCGTCTTCGAGGAGCTGCTGGAGATCTTCCCCTCGGAGTTCGTGCACGTCGGCGGCGACGAGTGCGTGAAGGACCAGTGGAAGCGCTCGCCCGCCGCGCAGGCGCGGATCCGGCAGCTGGGGCTGAAGGACGAGGACGAGCTGCAGTCGTGGTTCATCCGGCACTTCGACCGCTGGCTCGCGGGGCGCGGGCGGCGGCTGATCGGCTGGGACGAGATCCTCGAGGGCGGACTGGCGGAGGGTGCCGCGGTGTCCTCGTGGCGGGGTTACGCCGGCGGGATCGCGGCCGCGCAGTCCGGGCACGACGTGGTGATGTGCCCCGAGCAGCAGGTGTACCTCGACCACCGGCAGGCGGCGGGTGCGGACGAGCCCTCGCCGATCGGGTGGGTGCGCACGCTGGAGGACGTCTACCGCTTCGAGCCCGTGCCGCCGCAGCTCAGCGAGGCGGAGTCGCGGCATGTGCTCGGCACCCAGGCGAACGTCTGGACCGAGGTGATGGAGGACCGCCGCCGCGTCGACTACCAGACGTTCCCCCGCCTCGCGGCGTTCGCCGAGGTCGCCTGGTCCACGCTGCCGGCCCCCGACCAGCGCGACTACGCGGACTTCGAGCACCGGATGACGGCGCACTACGCCCGCCTCGACGCCCTAGGCGTCGAGTACCGCCCGACCTCCGGCCCCCACCCCTGGCAGCAGCGCCCCGGCCTCCCGGGCCGCCCGATCGAGGGCAAGCCCCCGACGGTGTGACCGCCCGCCTCGCCCGCGAGGGGCGGGGCCTCGCGCGTGGTCATGCGGTCCGCTGCGCGCGGCGGCGTACGGGGTCCGGGGGCGCTCCCCCCGGCGCCGCGGTGCGGCCTGCGGCCGGCCTCGGGCGCCGCGGGGCGGCCTGCGGCCGGGGCGGGGCACGGGTGTGGCGCCTCGGCCCTCTACCCGGCCCGGGCGGGCGGCGAGCGGCGAGCGGCGAGCGGAGAAGCCTGCCGCGTGTGACGGCGGGAGACCTGGCCGCCCCGGCGAAGCCCGGTCCGATCCGCACCCGACGACGCAGCTCCCACGGGGGTCCGGGGACGGCGCCCCAGGACCTGCTGCCCGCGCACCCAGCAGGCGACACCCGGGCGCCCGGGCTGCCGCACGCACCGTGGCGTGCGGGACGACCGGGGCCGGGGGAAGCCTCGGGCTGCTGCAGGCACCGTGGCGTGCGGGACGACCGGATTCCGCTCGCGGCCGGGGCCCGCCCCGCGTGGGCCCAGGCGCCGGCGTCAGGCAGGGCAACCCGTAACGGGTGGTGTGTG
The DNA here is from genome assembly GCF_040680895.1 of Streptomyces sp. NPDC051940. Classification (NCBI taxonomy): domain Bacteria; kingdom Bacillati; phylum Actinomycetota; class Actinomycetes; order Kitasatosporales; family Streptomycetaceae; genus Streptomyces; species Streptomyces sp. NPDC051940. The sequence goes on from NZ_JBFAXR010000059.1 coordinate 50,659, forward strand.
GGTGGGGGCAATCCCCGCGCCGAAGGCGCGGGGCGGCGCCACCCCGGCGGGTGCTGATGC
>NZ_JBFAXR010000060.1:0-50493 GCF_040680895.1 Streptomyces sp. NPDC051940
CTCTCCCGCGGGGGGGCCCGCGCCCCCAGACCCCCGGCTGGTCGCGTCCCGCTGCGGGGGCTCCGCCCCCGGCCCCCCGAATCGGCGCTGCGCGCCTCTGGCCTCAAACGCCGGCCGGGCTGTATTGGCGCTTCGCGCCTCGGCCTCAAGCGCCGGCCGGGCTGTGTCGGCGCTTCGCGCCTCTGGCCTCAAACGCCGGCCGGGCTGTGTCGGCGCTTCGCGCCTCCGGTGGCCGCCGGATCGGGGCGTGCCGGGGCCGACACCCCGTCCATCCGTACCGATGCCCTTGCCACGGTGTGTGACCGAGTCGTACGTTTCCCGTCTACGCCCTCTACGTGCGTAGACGGGCGTGACCGTGCCGAAGGAGCAGCTCATGGCCAACGTCGTCCGCGCCGCCCTGGTTCAGGCCACCTGGACCGGCGACACCGAATCGATGATCGCGAAGCATGAGGAGCACGCCCGGGCGGCCGCCGCCCAGGGTGCGAAGATCATCGGGTTTCAGGAGGTCTTCAACGCCCCCTACTTCTGCCAGGTTCAGGAACCCGAGCACTACCGCTGGGCGGAGCCCGTCCCCGACGGCCCCACGACCGAGCGGATGCGCGCGCTGGCGCAGGAGACCGGGATGGTCGTCGTCGCGCCGGTGTTCGAGATCGAGCAGTCCGGCTTCTACTACAACACCGCCGTCGTCATCGACCCGGACGGCACCGTCCTCGGCAAGTACCGCAAGCACCACATCCCCCAGGTCAAGGGCTTCTGGGAGAAGTACTACTTCAAGCCCGGCAACCTCGGCTGGCCGGTCTTCGACACGGCCGTCGGCCGGATCGGCGTCTACATCTGCTACGACCGCCACTTCCCCGAGGGCTGGCGCCAGCTCGGCCTGAACGGCGCCCAGCTGGTGTACAACCCGTCCGCGACGTCCCGCGGCCTCTCGGCGTACCTCTGGCAGCTGGAGCAGCCCGCCGCCGCCGTCGCCAACGAGTACTTCATCGCCGCGATCAACCGCGTCGGCCAGGAGGAGTACGGGGACAACGACTTCTACGGCACCAGCTACTTCGTCGACCCGCGCGGCCAGTTCGTCGGCGAGGCGGCCAGCGACAAGGAGGAGGAGCTCGTCGTACGGGACCTGGACTTCGGGCTGATCGACGAGGTCCGCCGGCAGTGGGCGTTCTACCGTGACCGCCGCCCCGACGCGTACGAAGGGCTGGTGCAGCCGTGAGCAGCCCCCTCCACCAGCGCCACCGGGCGGTCATGCCCGACTGGCTGGCCCTGTACTACAAGGAGCAGGTCGAGCTCACGCACGGCGAGGGCCGCCACGTCTGGGACAGCGAGGGCCGGCGCTATCTGGACTTCTTCGGCGGCATCCTCACCACCATGACCGCCCACGCCCTGCCCGAGGTCACCAAGGCCGTCAGCGAGCAGGCCGGCCGCATCCTGCACACCTCCACCCTCTACCTCGACCGCCCGATGATCGAGCTGGCCGAGCGCGTCGCCCAGCTCTCCGGCATCCCGGACGCCCGCGTCTTCTTCACCACCTCGGGCACGGAGGCCAACGACACCGCGCTGCTGCTGGCGACGGCGTACCGCCGCTCCAACCAGATCCTGGCGATGCGCAACAGCTACCACGGCCGTTCGTTCTCCGCGGTCGGCATCACCGGCAACCGCTCCTGGTCCCCGACCAGCCTCTCCCCGCTGCAGACGCTGTACGTGCACGGCGGGATCCGTACAAAGGGGCCCTTCGCCGACCTGTCCGACGACGCGTTCATCGCCGCCTGCGTCGCCGATCTGCGGGACCTGCTCGGACAGACCCGCGGCCCGGTCGCCGCGCTGATCGCCGAGCCGATCCAGGGCGTCGGCGGCTTCACCTCGCCGCCGGACGGCCTGTACGCGGCGTTCCGCGAGGTGCTCCAGGCCGAGGGCATCCTGTGGATCAGCGACGAGGTGCAGACGGGCTGGGGACGCACCGGCGAGCACTTCTGGGGCTGGCAGGCGCACGGCGAGAACGGGCCGCCGGACATCCTCACCTTCGCCAAGGGCATCGGCAACGGCGCCTCCATCGGCGGCGTGGTGGCCCGCGCGGACGTGATGAACTGCCTGGACGCCAACTCCATCTCCACCTTCGGCGGCAGCCCCGTCACCATGGCCGCGGGCCTGGCCAACCTCACGTACCTGCTGGAGCACGATCTGCAGGGCAACGCGCGCCGCGTCGGCGGTCTGCTGCTGGAGCGGCTGCGGGCGGTCGCGGCGCCGCTGGACCTCGTGACGGAGGTCCGCGGCCGCGGGCTCATGATCGGTGTCGAGCTGGCCACCGCGGCGGCGGCCACCGCCGTACTGGAGGCGTCGCGCGAGCGCGGACTGCTGATCGGCAAGGGCGGACTCGCGGGCGACGCCCTGCGGATCGCGCCTCCCCTGACCCTGACCGTCGCGGAGGCGGAGGAAGGAGCGGCCATTCTGGAGCAGGCTCTGCACGCCGCGGTCAACTATGGCTAGGATCCTCAACTGTCCGTACAGAAGTGGAATTTGAGTCCACAGTTGCGTGCTGCGACTCGGCCTGCTTCGAATCTGAAGCGGCAGAGAATCTGACGTGACAGAGAAACGGACGCAATCGTACACATTCGTAAGTACGCACCCTTTTGGGGATCTGATGACGAGGGACGCGTGCACCCGCCCCCGAGGGCGGGTTGATGCGTAGCCGCCGCCAGCCGGCGGGCCGGGGGGAGTTCCGGCCGGTCTACCATCCGGCCGGGCCCGACGAGCAGTTACGGACGGTCCTGGACGATCTGCGGGTCGGCCGCTGGATGTCCATGCGGGACCTGCTCGCCCGTACCGGCAAGGACTGGGGGCTGCGCACGGCGCGTTCGCAGGTGCTGGCCGCCGGCGCCGCCCGGTCCGCGGTGGTCCGGGTCTGGCTCGACGAGGAGCCGGACAGCACCGACGCCCTGATGATGGCGGCCCGGGTGGCGACGGCCCGGGCCCAGCAGGCCCACCGCCGCCGGCTGCCCGGGGCGGCGGAGCTGGAGGCCGAGGCGCGCGAGGCGTGCCTGGAGGCGGTCGAACGGTTACCGCTGGACCCGGTCCCCTGGGTCTGTCTGCTGGCCCTGGCCCAGCTGGACGAGGCCCAGACCCGTCCCGAGCACCGGGCCGAACCGCCCGAGCAACTGCTCCCCGCGGGCCCCTGGGGCCTGCTCCGCTCGTGCGCCGAGCGTGACGCGTACAACCGCGAGGCGCACCACCGCGTCCTCCAGGTCTGCGCCCGCCTCGGCGGCTCGCGGGCCCACGCGCTGAACTTCTCCCGCTGGGTGGCCTCCTGGGCCCCGCGGGGTTCGGCCCTCCTCGTCCTGCCGCTCTACGCCCATGTGGAGCACTACCTCTACGAGCGCAAGCGCGGCCGCGGGGACGCGCTCGCGCACCGCCAGTGGTCGCGCCCGGACATCGCGCGCGACGCCGAGCGGGCCCTGACCGGCTGGTTCCACCAGGTCGCGCCGGTGACCCGGTCCGTGGCGGACCTCAGCCATCTGGCCCACGCCCTGGTGGCGGCGCGCCGCTTCGACGAAGCGGCCCCCGTCTTCGAGGCGATGGGGCCCCATGCCTCCCTGCAGCCGTGGTCGCAGGTGAGCAGCGACCCCGACCGGCCGGAGCTGGGCGAGGCCGACTTCCTCCGAGCCCGCGCGGAGGCCCTCGGCCGTACCTGACCCACCCCCCACGCGAGTTGTCTGTTTTGGCCTGTCATGTCCCCGTCATACTCTTCTGGAGGTCTCCCCCCATGTCCCAAGCCGCGCAAAGAACCGGGGTACCCCGGCAGCGCAAAGCGGACGACGCCCATCTGCGCGATCTGGGTTACGAGCCCGAACTGACGCGCCGGATGGGACCGTTCGGCAACTTCGCCATCTCCTTCTCCGTGATCTCGATCCTGTCCGGCTGTATGACGCTGTACGGGTTCGGCATGAACACCGGCGGCCCGTCGGTGATGATCTGGGGCTGGGTGGCCGTCGGCGCACTGGTGCTCTGCGTGGGCCTCGGCCTCGCCGAGGTCACCAGCGCCTACCCGACCTCCGGCGCGCTGTACTACATGGCCCACCAGCTCGGCGGCAAGCGCTGGGGCTGGTACACCGGCTGGCTCAACCTGCTCGGCCTGCTCGGCGCCATCGCCGGCATCGACTACGGCGCGGCGCTCTTCACCGGCGCCTTCATGAACCTCCAGTGGGGCTTCACGCCCACCCCCGAGAAGACCCTGGCGATCTTCGCCGTCATCCTGCTGGTGCACGCCGTGCTGAACCTCTTCGGCGTACGCCTGGTCAGCATCCTCAACTCCGTCAGCGTCTGGTGGCACCTGATCGGCGTCGTGGTGATCGTCGGCGCCCTGGTGATCGTCCCCTCCGAGCACCAGTCGGCCGGGTTCGTCTTCACCGAGTTCAACAACGGCACCGGCTGGTCCAGCCCGTTCTACGTCGCCGCCATCGGTCTGCTGCTGGCCCAGTACACCTTCTCCGGGTACGACGCCTCCGCGCACCTGTCGGAGGAGACCACCCAGGCCCAGGTGAACTCCGCCAAGGGCATCGTCCGCTCCATCTGGGTCTCCTGGATAGCCGGCCTCGTCCTGCTCCTCGGACTCACCTTCGCCATCCAGGACTACGCCGGCACGCTCGGCTCCTCGACGGGCGTACCGCCCGCGCAGATCTTCATCGACGCACTCGGTGTCTCCGCCGCCAAGGCACTGCTGCTCGTCGTGATCGTGGCCCAGCTGTTCTGCGGCAACGCCGAGGTCGCCGCCACCTCCCGGATGGTCTTCGCGTTCTCCCGCGACGGCGCGCTGCCCGGCTCCCGCCAGTGGCGCCGGGTCTCCAGCCGTACGGGCATCCCCACCATGGCCGTCCTGCTGTCCGTGGTCGTGGCGTTCGTCCTCGCCCTGCCCTCGCTGTACTCGGTCACCGCGTACGGGGCCGTGACGGCCATCAACGTCATCGGCATCACCCCCGCCTACGCGATCCCGATCCTGCTGCGCCGGCGGGCCGGCGACCGGTTCACCCCCGGGCCCTGGCAACTGGGCAGGTGGAGCAAGCCGATCGGCTGGATCGCCGTCGTCTGGGTCGCCGTCATCACCGTGGTGTTCTGCCTCCCGCAGGCGTCGCCGGTCACGGTGGACACCTTCAACTACGCGTCCGTGGCGCTGGTCGCCGTACTGCTGCTGGCCACCGTCTCCTGGTGGAACCACGGCCGGCGCAGCTACACCCCGCCCACGTACAACGCGGACCCGGAGCTGGAGGACCTCAGCAAGGACCTCGTCTGACTCCTCACCCCGCCGCCTGTCCGGTCCACGGGCGGGCGGCGGGGACCCGCACCCCTGTCCACCCACAACCCCCCACCCGCACCCCTGTCCACCCACAACCCCCCGCCCGCACCACCGTTCCGTGAGGACCGATGCCCCCCTTCGCCCAGCTGCCCCTGCGCACGCTGCTTCGCATCCTCGCAGCGATCGTCACGGCCGCCCTGGCCGCCCTGGTGGTGGCCGGCACGGTCCCGGCGTTCCAGCACGCAGGAGAACTCCGGGACCAGGCCAGGACCCTGGAGAGGAACCTGCCGCCGCTGCAGGCACTGATCACCGAACTGCAGACCGAGCGCTCCCTGACCGCCGCCCGCGTCGCCAAGCGGTCCGTCAGCCAGGCCGTGCTCGACACCCAGCGCACTCGCACCGACGCCGCGCTCGCCGGCACCGGCACCAAGCGCCGGGCCGTGGCCCAGATCCGCGAGGCCGCCGACGCCCGCAACACCGACGCGCCCACCGTCATCGACCGCTACACCGACGAGATCGCCAAGGCGGTCGAGGAGCTGGAGGAGTACGCGGCGGCCGGTGACGCCGACCAGGTCCGCCAGACCCGTGCGCTCGTCGGTCTGGTGCGCGTCACCGAGGCCGTGCGCCAGGAGGACGCGCTGCTGGCCGCCGCCGAGGACGGCCGGCTCACCGCCGGCGCCCAGACCGCGTTCGGCGCGGCGGTGGCCGTACAACGGCAGCAGGCCACCGACGTGGTCGCCGCGTACCTGCCCGACGCGGAGAAGACCGGGTACGGTCGGCTGGCCGGCTCGGCGGCCTGGAGCGCCAAGCAGCGCACCGAGGACCGCGTCGTCACCGCACACCGCCTCCCCGCCGCCGACGACTGGCGCGCCGTGCACGACGAGGTCGTCTCCGAACTCACCGCGCTCACCACCGGCCGGATCACCGCCATGGCCCAGCGCGTCGACGACCGCGCGGCGGAGCTGCGCGAGCGCGCGTTCTGGCTGTCGCTGGGCGGGTTCGCCGGCGCCGTCGCCGTGGTGGCGCTCGTCCTGGCCGTGACCCGCCACGTCAGCCGCCGCGCGGAGGAGGTCCGCTCCAGCGCCCTGGACGTCGCCCGCCGCCAGCTGCCGCAGCTCATCGTGCGGGTGCAGCACGGCGAGCCCGCCGACCTCTCCGAACTGCCCGCCCAGACCCGCGCCCGCGACGAGTTCGCCGAACTGTCCAACGTCGTGGCCCGGCTCACCGAGGAGGTCGTCGACGCCGCCAAGATCGTGTACGCCGAACGCCGAGGCTTCGAGAAGTTCGCCGAGGGCGTCACCCTGCGCGCGGTCACCCTCATCGTCGCCATGCTGAAGACCCTCGACGAGCTGCAGCACCGCTACGCCGACACCGACCCCGCCCTGCTGAACGAGCTGTACCAGATGGACCACCTGACGGTACGGGTCCGCCGCCAGCTGGAGAACCTGCTGGTGCTCTCCGGCGGCGCCGTCGCCAACCCGCACACCGAGCCCGTGCACATCGCCAACCTGATCGTGGACGCGGCCGGCGAGTCCCGCGGCTACGCCCACGTCGTCAAGGAGTTCCACGCCGAGGCGTGGATCGTCCCCGACGCCGCCGGGGAGCTGACGCACCTCATCGCCGAGCTGATCGAGAACGCCACGACGTACTCGCCGAGCGGCTACGAGGTCTTCGTCCGCGCCACCGAGGCCGTCACCGGCGTGGCGATCGAGGTGGAGGACAAGGGGCGCGCCCCCGACGCCTGGCACTTCGAGGCGCTGAACGGCCGCCTGCTCGACGTACCGCCGTACTCCGTGCTCGGCGAGTCCGCCGACCAGCTGGGCCTGTTCGTGGTCGGCCAGCTCGCCCAGCGGCACGGGGTGAAGGTCTCGCTGGGGGAGGGCCGGTTCGGCGGTGTCCGGGCCGTCGCGCTCATCCCGCACGCGCTGCTGACCGCCGAACCCGCCGGTGGGCCGGAGCCCGAGGCGCTGCGCGCCGCGCGCGCCACCGCCGTACCGCGCGGGCCGAAGGCCCTGCCCGCCCAGCGCGGCGCGCCGCCGGTGCAGACCACGGCGGCGGGGCTCATACGACGGCGGCCGGCGGAACCGGCGGAGCACGGGCGGGCCGTGGAGGCGGACGCCCCACCCGGCGCCGCGCGGGAGACCGCCCCAACCGGCGCCGAGCGGGCGACCGCTCCAACCAGCGCCGCACGGGACGCCGCCGCCCAGGTGACCGCGCTGCCGCAGCGCGTGCCCGGCCGCAACCTCGCCCGGCAGCTGCGCGAGGAGTCCGCCGACACCACAGCCGCCCCGTCGGAGGCGACCGCCGTCGACGACAGCCCCCTGGACACCATCGAGACCACCTTCACCCAGCTCCAGCACGCCCTGACCAACCCCGAGAAAGACACCGACCGATGAGCCCCCAGCAGTGGAAGAACGTCATCCCCGTCGCCAGTGCCCATGACGAGGCGGTCTTCGACAACCTCCGGGACAACCTCCGCCTCGTCCCCGACCTGACCGGCTTCGTCCTCCTCGCCGACGACGGCCTCGCCCTGTGCGGCTACGGCGAGGGCTGGACGGAGGACGGCGTGCAGACCATCGCCGCCGCCTGCTCCGGGCTGGCCAGCCTCGCCGACGGGCTCTCGCACCCGGTGCGCGGCGGCTCCGTACTCCACCTCAACATCACCATGGAGCGCAGCCACCTCATCCTCACCGCCTGCGGCAACGGCAGCACCCTCGCCGTGTACACCTCGGGCCCCGAGTCGCTGGGCCTGGCCATGCGGGAGACCGTGCGCGTCGCCCGGGCGTTCAAGCCCCAGCTCGGCGTCGGCGCCCGCGCCGGCGCCCGCCCGGCGGAATGAGCGGCGAGCGGGGCACGCGCCGGACGCGTACCTTCGCGCTCACGGCCGCCATGGCCGACGGGCAGCGCCCGGAGGGCATCACCATGCACTCCACCGTGCGTACCGTGGCCGACCCCAAGTCGGCCCGGCACATCCCGGAGGAGTGGCAGCGGATCCTCGCCCTGTGCACGGGCAGCGGCCTGGCCGTCGCCGAGGTCTCGGCGCGGATCGGCATGCGGCTGACGCCCACCGTCGACCTGCTGCGCGAACTCGTGGCGCACGGGCTCGTCGAGCACAGCGCCCCGCTCACCGAGGCGGACGCCTCCAACATCGAATTCCTTCGACGACTCAGGAGAGGCCTTGAACGCGGCTGACCACAACGGCCCCGACCGCCGGCGGATGCTGCCCTCCGTCAAGCTCCTCATCGCCGGCGGCTTCGGCGTCGGCAAGACCACGGCGGTCGGCGCCGTCAGCGAGATCACGCCCCTGCGTACGGAGGAACAGCTCAGCGAGGCGGGCGTCGGCATCGACGACCTCACCGGCATCGAGCAGAAGACCGCCACCACCGTGGCGATGGACTTCGGCCGGATCACCGTGCCCGAGGCGGTGCTGATGCTCTTCGGCACGCCCGGGCAGGAGCGGTTCTGGTTCATGTGGGACGACCTGCTGCGCGGGGCGCTGGGCGCGGTCGTGCTCGTCGACACCCGCCGGCTCGAACGGTCCTTCGCGGCCGTGGACTTCTTCGAGCACCGCCGGCTGCCGTTCGTCGTGGCCGCCAACTGCTTCTTCAAACAGCAGCGGTTCACCCCCGAGCAGATCCGCGAGGCGCTGGCCCTGAAGGATCCCGAGACGCCGATCGTGCTGTTCGACGCGCGGGAGGAGGACTCCGTACGGGACGTCCTGCTCGCGCTGATGGACCATCTGATCGCGATCGCCGAACGCGGACAGACGGCCAGGGTGTAGGACGGCGAACGCTTGGGACGACGAACGTTTGGGACCGCGAAGGTACAGGGAGGCATCTGCGCATGACCACCGTGCTCGCCATCGACCAGGGCACCTCCGGTACGAAGGCGCTGGTCGTCGACCCCGTCGACGGTGTGCTGGCCGTCGCCGAGGTGCCCGTGACGCCGGTGTACCTGCCCGGCGGCGGCGTCGAGCAGGATCCCGGACAGCTCCTGGCCTCCGTGCTGGACGCCGGACGGCAGGCCGTCGCCCGGGCCGGGCGCGCCCCCGACGCGGTCGCCCTCGCCAACCAGGGCGAGACCGTGCTGGCGTGGGACCGGGCCACCGGAAAGCCCCTCTCCCAGGCCGTGGTCTGGCAGGACAGCCGCTCCCAGGCGCTGTGCGACCAGCGCGCCCACGCCCGCGACTGGGTCGCCCAGCGCACGGGCCTGGTGCTCGACCCGTACTTCTCCGCCCCGAAGATGACCTGGCTGCGCGAGAACGTCACCGCCGAGGGCGTGGTGACGACCACCGACACCTGGCTGGTCCACCGGCTCACTGGCGAGTTCGTCACCGACGCCGCCACCGCGAGCCGCTCCCTGCTGCTGGACCTCGACGCCGTGGCCTGGGACCCCGAGCTGACGGGGCTGTTCGAACTCGATCCGGCCGCGCTCCCGCGGATCGTCGGCTGCGACGAGATCGTGGGGAGTACGGGCGCGTTCGGCCCGGAGGTGCCCGTGGCGGGGCTCGTCGTCGACCAGCAGGCGGCGCTCTTCGGCGAGTCGTGCCTGGACCCCGGGACCGCCAAGTGCACGTACGGCACCGGGGCGTTCCTGCTGGCCAACACGGGTGCCGCGGCCGTGCGTTCCACCGGCGGACTCACCACCTCGGTCGCCTGGCGCGCCCGCGGGGCCACGCCGTACTGCGTCGACGGGCAGGTCTACACGGCCGCCTCCGCGATGCGCTGGCTGACCGAGCTGGGGCTCATCGGCTCCGCCGCCGACCTGGACGCCGTTGCCGTGGACGACGCGGGCGGCGTGCTGTGCGTCCCGTCCTTCGCGGGCCTGGCGGCGCCGTGGTGGCGCTCGGACGCCACGGCCTCCTTCACCGGCCTCACCCTGGCCAGCGGGCCCGGCCACCTCGTCACCGCGGTGCTGCAGGGCATCGCCGCACAGGTCGCCGAACTCGCCGCGCTGGTCGAGGCCGACCTCGGTGCCCCGCTCACCCGGCTGCGCGTGGACGGCGGCCTGACGCGCAGCGCGGCCCTGATGCAGGCCCAGGCGGACCTCGCCCAGGTCCCGCTCGACGTCTACCCCTCCCCGCACGCCACCGCCCTCGGCGCGGCGGCCCTGGCGCGCCTGGCCCTGGAGCCGGCGCTCACCCCGCGGGAGGCGGTGCCGGCGTGGACGCCGGGGCGGGTGTACGAGCCGCGGTGGACGGCGGAGCGGGCGGGGGAGTTCCGGGAGCGGTGGCGGGGGGCGGCGTTGGCCAACCTTCCGGGGGGTTCGGGTGACTGACGGGCTTCCTGGGGAGGAGGTTCGGGTGACTGACGGTCTTCCTGGGGAGGAGGTTCAGGTGACTCACGAGTCTGTTCCGTACGACATCGCCGTCATCGGCGCCGGCGTGGTCGGGTGCGCCATCGCCCGCGAGCTGTCCGGCCACCGTCTCTCCGTCGCGCTGCTCGACGCCGCCGACGACGTGGGGGAGGGCACGAGCAAGGCCAACACCGCGATCCTGCACACCGGTTTCGACGCGAAGCCCGGCACGCTGGAGTCGCGGCTCGTACGCCGCGGTTACGCACTGCTCTCCGCGTACGCGGCCGACACCGGCATCCCCGTGGAGCGCACGGGCGCGCTGCTGGTGGCATGGACGCGCGAGGAACTCGACGCGCTTCCCGGCCTGCGCGAGAAGGCCCTGGCGAACGGATACGGGCACACCGTCTCGCTGACCGCCGACGAGGTCTACGCCCGCGTCCCCGCCCTCGGCCCCGGCGCCCTCGGCGGGCTCGCCGTCCCCGACGAGTCGATCATCTGCTCGTGGACGACGACCCTCGCGTACGCGACGGAGGCCAAGGCACGCGGGGCCGATCTGCTGCTGGGCCGACGCGTCACCTCGGTGTCCGTGGCCGTCGAGCACACCACGCTGCACACCGACCAGGGTCCGGTCACCGCCCGCTGGGTCGTCAACGCGGCGGGCCTCGGCGCGGACGTCATCGACGGTCACTTCGGCCACCGGGACCGCTTCACGGTCACCCCGCGCCGGGGCGAGCTGCTCGTGTACGACAAGCTGGCACGGCCACTCGCCCCGCTCATCGTCCTGCCCGTCCCCAGCTCGCGCGGCAAGGGAGTACTGATCAGCCCCACCGTCTACGGCAACGTCATGCTCGGCCCGACCGCCGAGGACCTCACCGACCGCACCGACACCGGCACCTCGGCACGCGGGCTCGACTTCCTCCTCGACAAGGGGCGGCAGTTGATGCCCCGGCTGCTCGAGGAGGAGGTCACCGCGAGTTACGCCGGACTGCGTGCCGCCATCGCCGGCGACGACTACCTCATCGAGGCCGACGCCGACCGCCGCTACCTCCTCGCGGGCGGCATCCGCTCCACCGGCCTGTCGGCGTCGCTCGCGATCGCCGAGCACGTACGCGGCCTGCTCGCCGACGCGGGGCTCACCCTCGACGCCCGCGCCGACCTGCCGTCCGCGCCGCGCATGCCGGGGATCGGCGAGGGGTCACCCCGCCCGTACCAGGACGGGGAACTGATCGCCAAGGACGCGGCGTACGGGCGCGTCGTCTGCTTCTGCGAGCGGGTCACCGAGGGCGAGATCCGCGACGCGCTCGCGTCCCCGGTGCCGCCGGCGGGCGCCTCGGGGTTGCGGCGACGGACGCGCGCGATGAACGGACGCTGCCAGGGCTTCTACTGCGCGGCGGAGGTGGGCGCGATGCTGGCCGGGCGCCGCGGCTGGGACGGGATCCCGGCCGGCCGGGAGGGCGGCCGGTGACGGGGCGTCGGATCCGCACCCCGGACGTGGCGATCGTCGGCGCCGGCCCGGCGGGGCTCGCGGCCGCCGCCCGCCTCGCCCCCCACGTAGGCAGCGTCCTGGTGCTGGAGCGGGAGCGGGCCGCCGGCGGCATCCCCCGGCACAGCGACCACACCGGCTTCGGCATCCGCGACCTGCGCCGGGTCATGCGGGGGCCGGCGTACGCCCGTACGCTCGCGGAGCGGGCCGTCGACGCGGGTGCGCAGCTGCTCACCGAGGCCACCGTGACCGGCTGGTGCGGCGAACGGTCCCTGGAGGTCACGACCCCCCAGGGCCTGCTGCGGGTGGACGCCCGCGCCGTCATCCTCGCCACGGGCGCCCGCGAACGCCCGCGCTCCGCCCGGCTCATCCCGGGCGACCGCCCCTCCGGTGTGTTCACCACCGGCCAGCTGCAGAACCTCGTCCACCTCCACGGCGGCAGCCCCGGCCGGCGGGCGGTGGTCGTGGGCGCGGAGCCGGTGAGCTGGTTGGCGGTGCTCACGCTGCGGGAGTCGGGCTGCCGCCCGGTGCTGATGACGACGTGCCACCCGGTGCCGGAGTCGTACCGGGCGGCACGCCACCTCCTGCGCGTGCCGGTCGCCACGCGGACCCGGCTCGTACGGGTCATCGGCCGCCGCCGACTGGAGGCGGTCGAGCTGGAGCACACGGACACGGGCAGCCGCCGCACGGTCGCGTGCGACACGCTGGTCCTGACCGGCGACTGGATCCCCGACCACGAACTGGCGCGCGCGGCGGGCCTGGCCATGGACCCCGGCACACGCGGCCCGCTCACGGACACGGCGCTGCGCACGAGCACGGACGGCATCTTCGCGGCCGGCAACCTCCTGCACCCGGCGGACACGGCCGACGTCGCGGCCCTCGACGGCCGCCACGCCGCGGCGAGCACGCTGCGCTACCTCGCCGCCCCCGCGGTGCCGCGCCCGCCGCTCGCCCTGGAGGCGGACACCCCGTTCCGCTGGGTGACCCCGGGCCTCTTCCGCCCCGGCGACCCACCCCCGCCGCGCGCCCGCCTCCTGCTCTGGTCGGACGCCCTGGTCCGTACCCCGCGGGTGACGGTGCACCAGGACTCCCGCCTCCTCACCGCCCGCCCACTGCCGTGGCCGGCAACCCCGGGCCGGGTGTTCCGCGTCCCGTGGCGACTGCTGGCGGGGGTGGACCCGGGGGGCGGGGCGGTGCGGATCGGGCTGGGGCCCGCCAGGCTGGGGTGAGAGGGCGGCAGACGGGTGCTGGTCGGCGACTTGACCCGTGCGGTATTGCGCGGAGGGGACACGTTCCTACGGTCTTTTGATCACGGGCGGGGTCGACGCGCCCACACACGGAGCTGCCGTTCGGCGGAACGTTCGCCTCGGACACGTTCGAGACGGGCACACGCGCGGCGGCGTGGGGCGGCACGACGAGGTGCTGCTGCGCGACGGCCTGGAGCGGTTGCTGCGGGAGGCCGGGATCGAGGTGCAGGGCACAACAGGCGACGGCGACGGACTGCGCCGGCTGGTCGCCACGGAGCACCCGGACGTCGCCGTGATCGACATCCGCATGCCCCCGACGCGCACGGACGAGGGCATCGTCGCGGCGGAACACCTCCGCGCGTCCCACCCCGCGGTGGGCATCCTCGATCGCGGAGGGCCGCTCCAACGCGGGCATCTCGACCGTCCTCAGCCTCAGCCCGAAGACGGTCGAGGCCCACGTCGGCAGCATCATGACGAAGCTGGACATCGGACGCTCCCGAGACGTCAACCGCCGCGTGCTGGCGGTGCCGGCGCATCTGCGGGGGGTGTCGTAGGGCGGGGATCGAGCCGTTACTCCGGGACCGGACGCCGAAGCGGGGTGGCCGTTGGAGGGATCACCGCGAGGTGATCGATACGATCGCCTTCAAGTTCGGACCGGAGCGCCTGCCGGCCGCTTGCGTTCGTTGTCGCCGCCGGGCAGGCCGGTGATGCGCCCGCCTTCACCGAGGTCATGGCCCGCCTGCGCGTCCCACGCCGCCGGGGACCAGGGGTGCATCAACCGCCTGAAGCAGTGGCGAGGCATCGCCACCGGCTACGGCCCATTCGCGGGGCCGCTTCACGCTCAGGGGCCTGCCGAATCGTCTTGAGGCGGCCCAGTGGTACGGCGAGGAGGAGTTCGCCGAATACGGCGTCGGCGGGCCGGAAGGCCCGGCTGATGGACTACGGGCCTCGAACGTCGTGCCGGAGCCCTCACGGACCCTCGCGCGCGTGCTCCGGTACGCCGAGTTTCTCGTACAGCGCCTCCGCGCGGCCGCGGTGTTCGAGTGCCGCTGCCACCTGCCCTGCCGCCTGCAGTACGGCGGCGAGCCCGGACAAGGCGCGGGCCTGGGCGAACGGATCGCCCGCGCGGGACGCCAGCGCATACGCCTCGGTGTGACGGCGCAGGGCGTCCTGCAGCCGTCCCGCCGCGCGCAGCGTGCCGCCCAGGTCGTCGAGGGCTCCGGCCTCCATGTCCACGTCGCCCAGCCGGCGGCTGAGAGCCAGGGCCTGGTTCACGTGTTCCAGCGCGTCGTGCAGGCGGCCCAGGCGGCGGTACGTCACCGCGAGGCCGCGAAGCGCCTCTGCCTGTCCGAAGCGGTAGCCGATCGCGGCGCACGCCACGGTCGCCTTGCGATAGCCGTCCAGGGCCTCCTCGACGCGGCCGTGCCGGGCGTCTATGTGCGCGAGGTTGATCAGCGCCACCGCCTCGCCGGCCCGGTTACCCAGTTCGCGGGCGATGGCCCGGGCCGGCTCGTAGTAGCGCAGCGCTTCGGCGTCCTGGCCGATGCGGTAGTGCAGGAAGCCGAGGTTGTTCAGTGAGCGGCCCTCGTTGGTGCGGTCGCCCGCGGCGCGGTGCGCCGCGAGGGCCTGGTGCAGGGAGGCGATCGCCGCGGGGTAGTCGCCGAGTTGGAGGCGGACCAGTGCGATGGTCTTCAAGGCCTCGCCCGCGCCGCGCAGGTCGTCCAAGGAGCGCGAGCGCGTCAGCGCGTCCTTGGCGGCGTCCATCGCCTGCTGGTAGCGGCCGGCGCGGAAGCGGGCCACGGCGATGCCGTGCAGGGAGGTCGCAGCGCCCGCGGTGTCGCCGGCGGTCTCGCAGTACACGAGGGCTTCGCCGTAGCGGTCGAGCGCCGCCTCCAGGTCCCCGCTGCGGGCGTTGACGGCGCCGAGCCGGTTCAGCGCCGTGCCGGCCGCGGCGGTGTCCTTGGTCTCGGTCGCGACGGTGACGGCGGCGCTGTGCAGCGTGACCGCTTCCGTGTAGTGGCCGCAAGCCTCCAGGTACGGTGCGAGGGTCGCGGACAGCGCGATGACGTGCCCAGCGGTATCGTCGTCGGCCGCCGACTCGGCGGCCAGGGCCATCAGGTTGAAGCGCTCTGCGTCCAGCCACACTGTCGCCGAGGCGGCGTCCCGGACACCGGTGGCGACGAGCAGGCCATGCTCGTCGGCGGGGTCGCCGATTGCGCCCGAAGCCGACTCAACGCCCCCCGCCTCCTGCGGTTTCGCCCCCGCGAATTTCAGCCGTACCGCGATGGCCGCTGCCCGTCGGTGATGCCCCCGCAGCCGATCGAGGGCCGCCGCGCGGTCGGCCGTCGGCAGTTGTGCCGCGCGCTCCGCGGCGTATGCGCGAAGCAGGTCGTGCATGCCGAAGCGTCCGTGCTCGGCGGCGCTGACCAGGTGCGCACGGTGCAGTGTGGACAGCTCGTTGCAGGCGGTCGCGGCGGCCGTGTCGGCGAGCGCCGCGGCGCCCGCCACATCGATGGCCTGCCCCGGATGCAGGCCGAGCAGGTCGAACATCCGCCGCCCGGACGGGCTCAGCTGCCGTATCGACCAGGAGAACACCGTGCGGACCGCCGTCGCGTCGTCGTCCCCCGCGGCCAGC
The DNA here is from genome assembly GCF_040680895.1 of Streptomyces sp. NPDC051940. NCBI lineage: Bacteria > Bacillati > Actinomycetota > Actinomycetes > Kitasatosporales > Streptomycetaceae > Streptomyces > Streptomyces sp. NPDC051940. Next base: position 15,948 of record NZ_JBFAXR010000060.1, read on the forward strand.
GCGTCGAGCCGGCCCGGCTGCTCGGCCAGCTCCGCCGCCAGCTCGGCGAGCGTCGCCGCGGGCCTGCTGACCGCGCGTTCGGCTGCGACGCGCAGGGCGAGCGGCAGATAGGCGCAGCGGTCGGCCAGCGCGAGCACGTCGTCGAGGCAGGCTTCGGCGCGAGCCCCGATCAGCGTGCTGAGCAGCCCGGCGGCCTCGTCGGCCGGCAGCAGGTCCAGCTCCACCCGCACCGCGCCGTGTCGCGCCACCAGCCCGGGCAGGGCGTCCCGGCTGGTCACCACCACCACGCAGGTGGCCGCGCCGGGCAGCAGGTCGCGCACCTGCTCGACGCTGCCGGCGTTGTCCAGCACAACCAGCATCCGCCGGTCGGCCATCAATGTGCGGTAGCGGGCCGCCAGTTCGGCCACGCTGAGAGGCAGTGCCGTCCCCGCTTCCCCCAGCGACCTGAGGAACCCGCCGAGCGCCTCGGCCGGCGCCACCGGCGCGCCGGGGTCGTAACCGCGCAGGTCGACGAAGAGCTGACCGTCGGGGAAGCGGCGGCCGACGCGGTGCGCCCAGTGCGCGGCGAGCGCGGTCTTGCCGACCCCCGGCGTGCCCGAGAGGCTCGCGATCCGTACACCGTTGCCGCCCCGGTCGAGGATCCGGTCCAGCTGCGCCAGTGCGTCGCGGCGGCCAGTGAAGTCGGCGACGTCGGCGGGCAGTTCACGCGGAACGGGCCGGGCCTGGGGCGACGGCAGGTCGCCGGCCACCGGAGCCGGCTCCTGCGACGTGGCCTCAAGCCATAACCCCCGGAACAGCTCCACGTCCCCGTCGAGCGCCTCCACGACCAGCTCCAGCAGCCCCCAGCGGGGCGCGCGCGGCCCGGAGAACACCGCGGCGACCGTGACATGGCTGCAGCCCACCTCGCGGGCCATCGTGCGCAGGCTCGGCCAACCGGCCTTGTGGTGCAGGTCGTGCAGGCGGTCGAACAGCACCCGCAGCGGGCCGGCTGCGACATCTGGCCTGGGCAGGGCTCCCACCGGCACTCCTTGGACGGGGGGCGTACACGACCACTGTCGCGGTGGGTTTCCGGCGGCGTCAATACGACTACTGAGCGTAATTCCCGCGCATCCCGACCGTTCCGCACCGCGACCGTTCCGTCCCTCTCGTCCGGACAGTTCCGTTCAGTTCTGTCAACTCCGGTCCAGGCGGCGCGAGTCTTGAGTCATCCAGCAGCTCACCACTGATCGGAGCAGCACATGTCAGACACCACTGACGCGGTCAAGCACAGCCACCCGGCGCACGCAGTCAAGCACGGCGCGTCCACGGAGGCCGTCAAACACATCCTGCCCGAGGCGGACGCCCGGCGGATGGCGCACCTGTCGGCCCAAATCGCCACGCTCCTCTACGAGATGAGCGAGATCTTCGCGGGTGCCGCCGCGGTCAAGCACGACAGCCTCGAGCCACGCTACGTGCCCTCGTCGCCCGCGGAGGCGGACGCCGATGTCACGTACATCGAGATCGTCCGCGGCCCGGCCGGTACCGGCTGCTACGTGACCACGTCCGACGGCACCAGCTGGTGCGAGTACCCCTGCGGCGGCTGACCCGCCGCGGACCCAGCGAAGGAGCGCACACCATGTCCGACACCGTCCGCCGACAGATCGAGCGGATCCTCGACGAGGACCCCGGCCGCATCGTCGGCGTCCTCGCCCAGATGAGCCCTCACTCCGAGGAGAAGTCGTCGGCTCCCCTCGACGCGGGGCTGCCGGCACGGGCGGCCTCCGCCCGCGAGAGCCTGCCCGAGCCGGTACGGGCGGTCCGCCACGCGGCCGTCCTTGCGGGCGCCACCGCCGGCGGCGTGCCCTGCATGCGCCCGCCGATCCCCGACCTGGCCGGCACGGAGCCGGCCCAGCCCACCCTGTCCGCCGTCCGCCGCGCCAACACCGCCGCGCTCGAACCGTTGCTGGCCACCGACGTGGTGCGCGGCGCGCGGGCCGGCCGGGAGGGCGCCGTCGCCGCGTTCTGGCCGTCCCGCTCGGCGTACCTCGAACTGGACCGGGACGAGCTGGCACGGCTGGCCACCATGCCGGGGCTGACCGCCGTCCACCCCAACACCCCGCTGAGCCTGCCGCCCGTCACCACGGCGAGCGAGCTGCCGACGACCGTCCTGGAGAACTCGGCCTCGTCGTGGGGCGTCAACGCCACCGGCGCGCTGGCCTCCTGGGGCGCGTACGGCGCCCGCGGCGCCGGAGTGCTGGTCGGCGTCCTGGACAGCGGGGTCGACGCGAGCCACCCCGACCTGCGCGGGAAGGTACGGCACTGGGCGGAGTTCGACCGGAAGGGCAGGCCCGTGGAGGGCTCCACTCCGATCGACACCCAGGGCCACGGCACCCATGTGTGCGGCACCATCGCGGGCGGCGACGCCAGCGGGCAGTGGATCGGGGTGGCCCCCGAGGTCGAGCTCGCGGTCGCCCGCGTGCTGCCCGACGGCTCCGGTTCCCCCGCCCAGATCCAGGCCGGCATCATGTGGGCGATCGAGCAGGGCGTCGACGTGCTGAGCATGTCGCTGAGCGCGCCGCTGACCGATCCGGAGACCGGCGACTTCACCTCGCTGGCGCCGGGCGTGTTCACCCAGGCGTTCCGCACCTGCCTGATCGCGGGCATCCCGGTGGTGGCCGCGTGCGGCAACCGCGGCGACCAGACCGGCGCGAGCACCGGCGGCGACATCTTCGCGTACGGCGTCGGCGCGGTCGACCACCGCGACATCGTCGCCGGCTTCAGCGGCGGTCTGTCGGAGGTGCTCGTCACCTCACCGGTGATCCCCGCCGAGCAGCTGCCGCTCATCTTCACCAAGCCCGACATCTGCGCCCCGGGCGTGGCCGTCACCTCGTCCTTCCCCGACGGGACATGGCGGGCGCTGAACGGCACGTCGATGGCCACCCCGCACGTGGCGGGCGCGATCGCCCTGCTGCTGAGCGCGGTGCCGTCGATCCGCGACACGCACGCCGGTGTCAAGCGCGCCCTGTATCTGATGGACCAGCTCACCGGCTCGGTGGACGAACTCGGCGAGGCCGGCAAGGACTCGCGCTACGGCTTCGGACGCCTCAACATCCTGCGCGCGATCGCCCTCGCGCGCTCCGTCGTAACGGAGGAGAAGCAATGAGCGACCTGCAGACGGCGCCTCCGCTGGAGGCCATGGCGGCGGCCACGCGCCTCGCGACCGCCCGCCCCGACCCGTACGCCGCCCGGACGGCCCGCGCGGCCGCCGCGTCGCCGCTGCTGAAGCTGGCCGACGCCGATCCGGACGCGGCGAAGGCGGTCGCGGAGATGCGCTCCGCGGTGCGGGCGCTGCCGCCGCGGCAGGACGACGCGGCCGCGGTGCTCGCCGGCCGGCGGATGCCTCCGACGCGGACGGACGGCCTGTTCGACGACGTCAGCCTTCGGGTCGTCCCGTACGACTACACGGGCACCAACGGCGGGAACGCCCGGATGTACCCGGACCGGGAGACCGGGATGCTGAGCCTCAGCGGCAAGTCCGGGCACATCGAGGGCGGGCTGTCCGGGCAGGTGGCCGGCACCTGCTGGGTCGGCACGACGGTCTACTCCGACGGCGCCCGGCCGGTCCGCTGCGCCCCGTTGCTCAACTGGCAGGCCAGCTGGTCGCTCAGCGTGGCGGGCGTGCCCGACGGCTTCTTCGGCGCGGACCCGTGGGCCTCGGCGCGGGGCGGCGTGCAGATCCAGGCGTACGACGGCAACGGGCCGGTCAGTGCGCTGGAGTCGCGTGAGGTGTTCAACCAGGACAAGCGCGGCGCGCCGGGCGCGGACTGGGACACCAACAGCGGCTCGGACTCCGGCACGCCGAGCAACATGAACATCTGGTTCGACCTGCCGGCCGGCGCCCCGCGCTGGGTGAACGTGCTCGCCTACCTCGACCTCAACGCGGCCTACACCGGTGCGTTCAACGTCGCCGCGGCCAGCGCCGGCCTGGAGGTCAAGGTGGTGTGGATCGTCGTCGACTGGCAGCCGTGACCGGCCCGAGGGGGGCACACCGGGGCACGCTTCGACCGAAGAGGGGGGTCGGGGCGTGCCCCAGGGGTGTGGTGGGGGCCGCAGGCGCAACCCACGCCTGCCGTGCGGCGCTGATCGCAACCGCGCGCCATCGCGTCGCTGCGGACTCAACTACCCGACCCGGTACTGGGACTTCGCAGAGGTCGCTGCCCCGCCCGGGGCCGAGCCCGAGACGGAGGCGCTGCCCCGACGTGCGCCGCGTACTTCACCACGCTCCCAGAGGCCCGACGCGGCTGGCCTGGCGCAGGCTGCCGGGCTATGTGCGGCCATGCCCCTGAAGACTGGTCAGCGGGGCCCTGCCGGCTCTGCTCACCGGGGCCAGCGGGCTGGCAGGGCTTGATCAGGCCCCGGGTCCGCATCCGGTCTACGTTCGGCGGTTGGACGTCAGCCTTCGTCGACGGCCGACCCTGGGCGGAAGATCCGGCCGGCTTACGTGCGCAATTCCCAGCTCAGCCGATCAGACAGAGACTCCCGCAACCTCTCCAGCCGACCCTTATCCTTCTCGATCAAGGTCAGCAGTTCGTACGCGTCATTCAGCGTGTCGGGATCCGACGTTGTACAGATCTGGCGGCAGATCAGCCAGATCCCGCTGCGAGCCGCATCCCGGCACTCCTCCGGCAGATCCCTGCCCTGACCCGCGGCCAGGAACGACTGCCCCTCGCCGGCCACCAGGTCGGAGAGCAGCTCCACGAACGCCTCCGACCGTAATCCGAGATCTCGTCCGCCGGCCCCGCCAGCATGACAAAGACGGCCGGGAGCGCAGCCTCGTACAGGACAGTCGCGTTGATTACATGACTGTCGAGCCCTATCAGGGAAGCCCCACAGGCCGTTGCCGCGTACGCGACCCGACGGAACTCGTCCGGCAGATGCGCCGCGGACCTCACCGAGCCTTCGAACACCCAGCCCGGCGATCTCGTCCCGCCGACACCGCCCGCTGGCGCCGTCGTGGACCAGGACACCCTGTCGCGCCTGCCGGCCCGCGAGAAGGAGCAGGGTGGCCGGAGCGAGGTGCCGCGCACATGGTGCGCAGCGTTGAGCCGCGGCCGGAACTGACACCGTCCTAGCTCGTCAATGTCAATTTGCTGGCGCGCCTAGTCCTTGTCGATATCGAACTGGAAGTCAATCTGTCCCGCATCGCCAAGCAGGAGGCCGATCCCGGCGAGAGCCAATACCGCGACCGTAATCCCCAGCAGAATCTGCGCGGGAAATGGGATTCTGTCTACCCAGTTGTCAAGTCTGTCTTCCCAATCCCCGTTGATTCCCCTGACTATCTGCACGTCGATCAGAGGGGAGGCGAAAGATGTCCGGGGCGCACCGTTGACGAGCAGCGTGTAAGTGGCGAGTGCACCCTTGCCGATCCGACCAGGCTTGATGTGAAGTTCATGGCCGACCACCTCGTAGGCAGGCGCCTGCGTTTCTACCGGGGTTGATCCGGTGTTGAGTACGTCGAGGACGGGCGCCCCGACGCCAATGCGGATCGGTGAAGAGTTGTCGAACGAACTGCTGGCGATGTCTCGACGTCCGGTGTTCTTGATGTCGACACGGACGATATGTGGGTTCGAAAGGGTTACGCCGTCGCGGCGTAGTTCAAGAATGCCTCCCAGAGCGTGATGGGGCGACTCGATGGCCGTCGCCTCAATGTCGTACGCGATGCGACGCTTCGGATGTGCAGCCCGGAGGGTTGCCCACATGGCGCCAACGCCGATCATCGCTGAGGTCAACACGGCCACAGCAGTCCAGAACGTTCCCGACGCCCAGAAGGCGCTCGCAGCCACGACCTGCATGGACGAATTGAAGCAGGGGTCATGGGCTCTGCGCAGTGGTTCACCGCGCTTCAGGTATTGGCCGGCCTGGTGTTGGTGCAGCGCGAGACGGCAGGATCTCGTCATGCGACTTCTTGTCCTGGGCTGAGCGTGGTTCCTCAGTCGGTACGTCGCCAAGGGCGCGCTGGCGAAGGGCTGGAGGGTGACGACCTGCAGCCGAGGCCGCTCAGGCTCGGACATCGAGGGCGTTCACACTGTGCGAGGAGACCGTACGGTCCAGGCGGACGTGAAGCGCCTCGCGGCACACGGCCCATGGGGCGGGGTGATCCTGACCCGAGGAAGCGCTCGGTCGCGTGCACGCGAACGTGCTCGGCTCAGTGGCGTCGGTTGGGCGCGTGCAGACGTCGGCACGCGCCGTAGGGTGACCGAGTGTTCGATCGGTTGGAGATCAGAGTGCTGCCGCCGGGGCCACGCTTCGCTGCTCAGCCGCGGTTCTGGGTCAACGGTCAGGACGTGGTCGAAGGCGCGGTCGGCGAAGGGGGCCGCGGGCCGTTCGCAGCTGATGCGCTGCCCATCGGCCACCCCAGTCGTGCAGCGGTTCGGGGATATCGTGTAGTGGTCGGACTGGCAGGTTCCGTACGCACCAGCAGCCCCGCTGCCCGAGTTTCACTTTGACGGGAGCCAGTACGACACCGAACTGGCTCGCGCTGAGGCAGACCAGTGGTGGCAGGTCCGCAAGCAACCCAGCACGGCACAGCCACCTGTCTGACTGAGGGACGCGGTGGGCGCATTCCGTGGGCTTTGGCACACTGGGTACGTTGTCGCCATGTCCCCCGAACTGCGCAGCCGTGAAGAGCTAGTCACCTTCCTGCGTGGCCTGCACGAAGAATTCCGTGCGCACGGCCACGAGTGGGAGAACAACACGCTGGACAATTTCCTTGAAGCGCTTGCCGCGTGGGTGCACGACGCCCCGGGTGCGTACCGCAACGCGGGAGAGCAGATCCCACTCGACGGAGACTGGACCTTCATGGCCCGAGCCCTCCTCGCAGCCAGCATCTACGAGTAGTGCGCCGCTCCGCGCCACTCCAGCGCGTCTCGAGATCAGCGACAGACCCCATCGCGTGTACCCGCCTGAGCACATCAGCGCGCACGCCGACAAGTGCGACAATCCGTCCGTGCGCAAGGAGCTCTCACGTTGGTATCGAGGTCGCCTGGTGGGCGGTCCGTTCAGGGCGTGGGACCAAGGTGAGTGCGCCGCGCTGGAACGGGAGCTCGGGCTGCCCTGCCACCCGCATACCGCTCGTTCCCGGAATCCGCCGGCGGGCAGATACTGGACTACTCGGTCCACCTCCCGGGCTGTGAACCAGAACCGGTCCAGAGCTTCGACGACCTCTACCAGTTGGGCAGTGGCGACATGGGGGAGTTCGGCTGGAGCACTCTCCCGGGCGAGTATCGGCGCAGTCGCGACGGGCGGCTTGCCGAGAAGCCGGCGGCCTCGTCATCACGGCCGCCGACGAGATCCATGCCGACGTTCTCATCGAGGGCGGGCGGGTGGTCGCCGTGGCGGCGCCCGGCACGCAGAGCTGGACCGCGGAGCGCACGATCGACGCCACCGGGAAGTACGTGATTCCGGGTGGCGTCGACGTGCACACACACATGGAGCTGCCGTTCGGCGGCACGTTCGCCTCGGACACCTTCGAGACGGGCACACGGGCGGCGGCGTGGGGCGGCACGACGACGATCGTCGACTTCGCCGTGCAGAGCGTCGGCCACTCGCTGCGCGAGGGCCTGGACCTGTGGCACGCGAAGGCGGACGGCCGGTGCGCGATCGACTACCGCTTCCACATGATCATGTCGGATGTGAACGAGTCCACCTTGAAGGAGATGGACAGCCTCGTCGCAGAGGGTCTTTCCTCGTTCAAGGGTTTTGCTCGCGGATGTACCCGCGTGTCGTCCAACTGAATTCGGCAGCTGACCTGCTGCTTTAGCGCCGTTGCTGAGGGCTGTACAGGTGATTCTGGTCTGTGACGGACAACGAGTACAACGCGCCGCGGCATTGGATGGAATTGGCCGCGGCGCGTCGCATCTGCACAAGCGCAAACTGTACGGCAGGTAGGCGTGCAGTGCCCTGGGATAGGGTTGGCCCAGGACGCGTAGGTCCCCTGCAGTCGGAGCGGACGTCACCGTGCATCCAACCGCCCGGACGACCACCCCGGCGAACCTTCCTGGTCAGAGCACTAGCCGGCCTGCCCCCTGCGCGCCGCCGGTCCGGTCGCGGCGGTCTCGTCCTCCCCCTCGGTCTCCACGTGTGGCATGAGCCGGTCGAGCCAGCGGGGCGTCCACCAGGCGGACTTGCCGAGCAGGGTCATGACCGCGGGTACGAGGAGCAGCCGGACGACGGTGGCGTCGATGAGTACGCTGGCAGCGAGTCCCAGGCCGAGCATCTTGACGACGATGACGTCGCTGGTGATGAAGGCGGCGAAGACGCTGACCATGATGAGTGCGGCGCAGGTGATGACGCGTGCGGTGATCTCCAGGGCGTGGGCGACGCTCGCCTTGGGGTCATGGGTGCGTAGCCAGGCTTCGTGGACGCGGGTGAGGAGGAAGATCTCGTAGTCCATGCTGAGTCCGAAGAGGATGGCGAACATCATCATCGGTACATAGCTTTCGATCGGTACGTCGCCGGAGACGCCGAGTGCCGGACCGCCCCAGCCCCACTGGAAGACGGCCACGACGACGCCGTACGCGGCGGCGATCGACAGTACGTTGAGCACAGCTGCCTTGACGGCGACAAGCAGGCCGCGGAAGACGACGAGGATGACAAGGAAGGCGAGGCCGACGACCACGGCGATGATCAGGGGCAGCCTGCTCGAGACGGTATTGATGAAGTCGACCTGGGCGGCGGTTGTGCCCGTGACATAGGTGCGGGCATCGGTACCGGAGACCGCCTGGGGCAGGACGTCGTCCACGAGACGGTTGTCCAGTTGGGTGGTCTTCTCGTCCTGGGGAGCGGCCACGGAGTACGCGGTGCCGATCAGCACATCGCCGTCCGAGGTGGGCGTCAAGGAGGTGATCGTCGCTGCGTCGGGCACATCGGCCAAGGCCTTCTGCGCGGCCGTGGCGAGTGAGTCGCGGTCGGCCTGCGGGACGTCGGTCTGGTCGATGACGAGGGTCAGGGGTCCGTTCGAGCCGGGACCGAAGGCGGAGGACATCAGATCGAAAGCCCGCCGGTCGGTGAAGGACTTCGGATCGGCTCCGTCGCCGATGTGTCCGAGTTGAATGGAGAAGACCGGGATCGCAAGAACGACCAGGATCACCACGCCGGATGCCAGGAACCACCACGGGCGGCGCTCCACACGCTGGGCGTAACGGTGCCAGGTGCCGTGGCCTTCCTCGCCGGGTTCGGCGTCGACCTCGGCGACGGGCTTGCGTACCCGCAGCTTGTCGATGCGTCGGCCGATCAGCCCGAGCATCGCGGGGACCAGGGTGAGCGCGCCGAGCACGGCTGTGACCACGGTGACGGCGGCGGCCAGGCCCAGCTTGCCGACGAAGCTGATTCCGGAGACCCACAGGCCCGACAGGGCGATGATGACCGTGCAGCCGGACACCAGTACGGCGCGGCCGCTGGTGGCCGTCGCGAGGCCGGCCGCGATCACCGGGTTCTGCCCGTTCATGAGGTTCTGGCGGTGCCGGGTGATCAGGAAGAGCGAGTAGTCGATGCCGACACCGAGACCGATCATCGTGGCGAGCGTCGGCGAGACCGTGGCGAAGGTGAACGCCGCGGCCAACAATCCCAGGAGTGCCAGTCCGCAGATCACGGCGATGAGCGCAGTGACCAGAGGCAGTACCGCCGCCAGGATGCTGCCGAAGCCCAGCAGCAGCACCAAGATCGCCACCCCGAAGCCGATCGCCTCGCTGACTCGGTCGTCGGGTTCGGGCCGGGCCAGTTCGCCGAGCGGGCCGCCGTACTCCACGGTCACGTCGGCTGCGCGCAGCGGCTGGACGGCCGTGTCCACCCCGTCCAGGTAGGAGGACCCCAGCGTAGAGGGCTGGACGTCGAATCGGACGGTGATGTAGGCGGTCTTGGCGTCAGTGGAGAGCGGGCCGACATTGTCGTCCCCGGAGGGTGGCGGCGTCGTTCCGGATGCGGGCAGGGGGTTCTGCACGCTGAGCACATGGGGCAGCTTCTGCAGACTCGTCACGACGGTCGCCATCTGGCCGCTGACGTCGGTGAGCGGCTTGGAAGCGTCGTGCAGCACGATCTGGGCGCTGTATCCGCCGGCGGTGGGTTCGTGCGCCTTGAGAACGTCGAGGCCCTCCTGCGACTGGGAGCTCGGAAGGGTGAAGTTGTCTGAGTACTCGCCGCCGTACGCGCGGTCGAGTACTTGGAGTCCGACGAGGCCGGCCAGCCATAGGACGATGACGGTCACGAAGTGGCGGGCACACCACTCGCCGATGCGCCGCAGCGCACCCTTAGGACGCGGCGGGGTGACGTGCTCGGATGGGCGGCCGGCTGTGGGCTGTGGCGATGACATGCGTACTCCCGACGACTACCGGCATTGCCGCGGCCACGGTCCGTGGGTGCTCTCGCACGGGACTCCCGAAAGGTGACGTAGGTACTACCGACAGTGAAAGGCGCTCCGGCCTGCGCGGCACCTCCGGTCAGGAGAACGGGTGACAAACGCACCGCTCAGCCGCGCTGCAGCACCGCCAACCGGTTTCGGGCACGTCTGAGCAGCTCTCGTTCAGTCATGCGGATCTTTCCTGGTACTCCAGCAGTATTTCGCTGTCTGAGCTGGGCTTTCGCCGGGTGGCGGGAGTGTAGCGGGATGCGGAACGGGCAGGGGCGGTCTCATGGAGGCCGTCCCTCGAACCTGCGACAACGCCGCAGGTAGTGACAACGGCGGGGCAGCCTTCCCGAGTGATCACCGAGCATGCAGCTGCGCAGTGGGATGTGGAACTGGACGACCTCTTCGTGACCACCAGCCATCGCTTCGACCGTGTGGAACTTCGCCGCCGCATGCGGGACTACGCCCGCGGGCTGCTCGCCCCGGTGGCCCGCAAGAACAGCTGGCCCCGGCTGAGCAGGCCGGTCACTCCACCCCTGATGGTCTGCAGCACCTGCTCGCCGGTGCGAAGTGGCAGCCCGACGACATCCGCGACGACCTGCAGCAGTACGTCGCTGACGAGCTCGGCGAGGACAACGGCGTTCTGATCATCGACGACACCGGCTTCCTCGCCGCCTATGCCACCACCCGCGCTGCCCATCACCTGGGTTACCGCGGACGCCACCTACGGACAGGACACCCGCTTGCGCAGACTGCTGGAACAGTCGGGCGCCGGCTATGCGCCGGCCATGCCCAAGTCCCGGTTTACCGTGGGGTGTCCCCGCATCGAGGGTCTGTTCGCACAGGCACCCGACGAGGCGTGGGAGAAGATCTCGTGCGGCGGCGGAGCGAAGGGGCCCTGGGTCTATCACTGAGCGGCGGTGTGGTTGCCAGCCGTCGCCGAGTTCGACTATCAGGGCGAGGCCCAGCACCGGATGCGGTGGGCGCTGGCCCGACGCAGCCTCAATAGGCCCGACGAGATCGCCTACTACCTTGCCTATGCGCCCCTGGAGACCACCGTTCAGGAACTGGTGCGAGTTGCCGGGGCACGCTGGGCGATCGAGGAGTGTTTCCAGGCCGCGAAGAACGAATGCGGCCTGGATGAGTACGAGGTCCGCCGCTACGTGGGTTGGTATCGGCACGTCACCCTGGCCATGCTCGAGCACGCCTTCCTGGCCGCCACGGCACATCAGGCCCGGGAAAAGGGGGCGCAGCCGGTGGGACGGCTGGTGCCATCGAGCTCACAGTGGCGGAGGTAGGCGACTCCTGGCAGCTTGTCGTCCCTGGCCCCACCTGCGCGACGCCGAGGACGACACCACGCGCTTAGCTGGTCGAACTGGCGCCGCCGACACCACAGGTTCGGTGTCGATGAGAACCCAGGACATGACGGCGGGCTCGTCGGTGTCGTTGAACCACATGTGGTTGGTGCCGCGCTGCACGACAACGTCACCCGCCGTGAGCCGAACCATGTCCCCGCCGTCGAGTTCCAAGCCGACCTCGCCCTTGAGGACGATGCCGTAGTCGACGGAGTAGGTGCGGTGCAGGAGGGAACGCTGGCCTGCTCAGATCTCGCCGATCCGGAACACCGTGCCGCCGGGGACGGTGATGTCGGGTCTACGAGGCCGGAGTGCCCCACGGCTGGAGGATTGCTGCGGTACCGGGTTCGGGGTTGCGTAGGAGACGGGAAGGCCGTCTCCGACACGACATAGCTGCCGCGACCGTCGCCGTGAGTGGCCCCCCTTGCCATCATGGGTGTGACGCAGTCATCTGGGCCGGCCGCCTCTGTGGCGGCGACCCGCGGCAGGGCAGGTCCGCATCCGGTCGACATTCGGCGCGGCTTCGTGCGCCGACCGGTGTCGTGCGGCCTCGTTCCCGCCATCATGTGAGGGAGCCAGTGCCCGGATCACATCGACATCTATCCCGGGATAGAGCGATCCCGGAACAGGGGAGATGCCTGCCATGACCCGTACCCTGATCACCGGCGGCCTCGTCATCACGGCCGCCGACGAGATGCACGCCGACGTTCTCATCGAGGGCGGGCGGGTGGTGGCCGTGGCAGCGCCTGGCACGCAGAGCTGGACGGCGGAGCGCACGATCGACGCCACCGGCAAGTATGTGATCCCGGGCGGTGTCGACGTGCACACGCATATGGAGTTGCCGTTCGGCGGCACGTTCGCCTCGGACACGTTCGAGACGGGGACGCGGGCGGCGGCGTGGGGCGGCACGACGACGATCGTCGACTTCGCCGTGCAGAGCGTCGGCCACTCGCTGCGGGAGGGCCTGGACCTGTGGCATGCGAAGGCGGACGGGCGCTGCGCGATCGACTACGGCTTCCACATGATTTTGTCGGACGTGAACGAGAGCTCGTTGAAGGAGATGGACGGCCTCGTTGCATAGGGCCTGACCTCGTTCAAGGGTTTGCTCGCGGACGTACCCGCGTGTCGTCCAGCTGAGTTCGGCGGTTGACCTGCTGTCTGTGACTCGGGCAGCCGCGTGGGTCCGTGTGTGATCCGATCGCATGGCCGTCACTGGTGCTGGTCGACACCTCCCGGCACCAGTGACGGACGTCCGACCGCCAACGGCGGTCGCAGGGACGCGGTATGAGTAGTGGGCCACACCTGTCCGGGAAAGGCAGCGGCTCACCCCCAGCTTCGGCCGTGATGCGCTCGGTGGTCCTGTATTCCGCAACGGCGACTGCCCGATCTACGCATCGGTCGCCGGGGATCGCTCTGCGTCACCGTGCGGTGCGCTGTAGTGCTTCGCGTCATCCCGTCGGTCCGCGTCGGCGGTGGGAACTCCAGCTCCCGCCCGTCCACCATCGCCTGCCCCGGAGCGCCTGCGCCGGTGGTGCGCCACCAGCGTCGACGCGAGCAGCAGTGCCGCGACCGGGCCGGTGACCAGGCCCGGGCCCGCCGCGTCAAGGCCGTCCGCGAGCGCGCGTTGGACCGTGCCCGCGGCGTCGATCACCGGGTCGGCGAGTGCCGGGTCGCGCCGGGCGCGGATCTCGTACCAGCCGTAGTACGCGACGTACGCCCCCACCGCGAGCAGCAGTCCCCCGCCGATTCGCGGAGCCCGCGCGCCCGCGCGGCGGAGCCGGGCGACGGCCGTGCTGCGGGTGAGGGCCACCGTCAGCGAGGCGGCGCCCACGACGAGGCCCATCCCCGCCGCGTACGCCACGAACAGGGCGACCCCCTCGACCGTGGAGCCGCGGCGGAACGCCGACACCACGATGGCCAGGAACGGCGCGATCGTGCAGCCCAGCGACGCCGCCGCGTACGCCGCCCCGAACAGCGCCATCGACGGGACCGAGCGCCGCACCGCCGGCGCCCGGCGAAGCTTGGGCAGCAGGACCGGCAGCTGTCGGCCGGCGAGGAGCCAGGCCCCGGCAGCCGCCAGCAGGATCCCGAACACGACCGTGAACCACGGCAGATGCTCCTGAACCTGCCCCGCCGCCGGCTGCACTGCCAGCCCGAACACCCCGAACAGGGCCGCGAACCCCAGCGTCATCGCCGCCGTGGCGGTGAGCGCCTGGCCCACCGCGACCGCCCGGCCGGGGCTGTCGTCGCCCAGTACGAGGAGCGAGAGATAGGCGGGGAGCAGGGCGAAGCCGCACGGGTTGACCGCGGCGAGCATGCCCGCGGTGAGCGCGAGTGCGAGCGGGAGGTCGGACATGGCGCGCGGTCAGCCGGCGAGCCCGGCGACCTTCTCCGCCAGTCCGTCGCCACCGGGGAAGACACCCTCGTAGACCGTACTGCCGTCCTTGTCCAGGATCACGTAGCGGCTCTGCTCGGTGACCTCGAACCGCCGCCACACCGCGCCGTCCTCGTCCGACAGGTGCGGGAAGGAGCCCGTGCCCGTGTCGGAGACGAAGTCGCGCATCGCGGCGTTCTGGTCCAGGCCGGCGACGCCGAGGAAGTTGACCCGGCCGGCGGTGTCGGCGGCGACCTTCGCGGTCTCGGCCGCCTGAGCCCGGCACTTGGGGCACCACGGCGCCCAGAACCACAGCACGGTCGGCTTCCCGGCGAGCGCCCTCGCGTCGAAGGACTTGCCGTCGACCGTGGTCGCGTTGAACCTCAACGCATTGGGTACGGCCGTTTCCTCCGCGGGCGAGGGGGACTCCGACGCCGACGGCCCGGCGCTCGCGGAGGACGGGGCCGACGTGGACGGACTCGATGCGGCGTCGTCGGAGCCGTTCCCGCTGTCGGAGCCGCAGCCCACTGCCGTGAGCGCGACCACGACGGTGACGACGGCGACCGGAAGGACGAAGCGCACACCCATGGCGAACTCCAGCAGATCGGCGATTAGCTGCGACTGTAGATCCGCCCCGCACCCGCCGACGCCAACGACCGCATTTCGGATCCATGACGCCCCTGAGCGGCTCCGTGCACGGCTGCCCGTCCGGCCGCACAACCACGAGCGTCCCGCGCGGTCTCACGTCTGCGCTCGGACGCCGGCCGTCACTGGATCGATCCCCCGTCGATCCCGCGCCGTGGCGGCGTAGCGGGATCGGGACGGCAGGAGGACAGGAAACGCCCGCGTGGAGTCCGTACCGGCGAGCCGGGTCGGCCGGAGTCACCTCCGGCCGACCCGGCCGCCGCTGGTACGCGCTACGCCGCGCGCGTCGTGAACACCGCTGAGGCGCCCGCCGGCAGGCGGTACGCGTACGTGGTGCCGCCGAGCGGCATGTCGAAGACCGCTGCGGTGCGGCCCGGGTTGTAGACGACGAGCAGCTGCGTGCCGTCGGGCAGTTGGGCCGTCTTGCGCTGTACATCACCGGACGGATCCGGGACGGAGTCCGCCGGACCGGCCGGCGCGAGGACGTTCACCTCGTGGATCGACCACCAGTTGCCGGCGCTGCTCTGGTTGACCACCCGGACATACCGGCCGGTGACCTGCGGCAGCAGGATCTCGTTCACCGTGTCCCCCGGCCCGGTCGCCACCGGGCCGCCCCAGTTCGTACCGTCGTCCGACACGAAGACCTCGTACTGCTTGGAGAAGTCCTGGGGGCTCGCCGTGGTGTCCAGCACCAGCCGGTCGAACGTCCGGGAGGAGCCGAGGTCCAGCTGGAACCAGTCGCCCGGCTGCATCCCCGCCCCCGTGCTCCACCGGGTGGCCGGGTCGCCGTCGACCGCGTTGCCCACCGGGTCGTCGGCGCTGCTCGCGGAGGCCGAGACGGTCCAGCCGGAGCGGTCCAGCGGCTCCTCCTTGGTGGGGCCGGTGAGCGACGCGCCGCCCGGCGTCGAGTAACCGAGCCACTGGTCGCCGATCCGCACCTGCGGTATGGCGGCCAGCATCCCCGCGTCGTAGCTGGCCAGGGCCTGCGTGCCGTCCGCGTTGTCCAGCGGGACGTCCACCGAGCCGATCGCCTCCGGGTCCGTCTGCCCGGCCTGGGCGCCGTCCCACGTGAAGGTGGCGGCCGCGCCGCTGTTCAAGGTGTAGGAGAACCACCTGTTGCCCCACTGCACCCGGAACGTCCTTGCGGCCGTTCCGGAGTTGAACGCGACCAGCGCCTTCGAGCCGTCCGGGTTGACGAACGCGACGTCCTGCACGTCACCGGCGCCCAGCGTGCTGGAGGCGATCCGGTGGGCGCCGGGCCGTACGAACTTGCTGGCCTGCCCCAGCGCCCAGTAGTCGGCGGTCTTGGTGTACGTCCACTTGCCGTTCGCACCCCGGGCCACGGTCACCACGCCGCGGCAGGTGAGGCAGCCCCCGTTGGTCGGGCCGTTACGGCTGTCCAGCGCCATGTTCCAGCGGACCACGCTCTTCGCCCAGTCCCGGGAGGAGTTGATGATCAGGTCCATCGCGGCGGCGAACCCGTCCTGTTCGTCGCCCTCCCAGGTACCGCCCGAGCACTCGGTCTCGTAGGCCGGCTTGTTGGGATAGCTGTTGTGGGACACGGACTGGGCGCGCACGCTGCCGCCGTAGCAGTGCCACGCGGTGCCGGTGACGTACGGCGAGGTGTCCTGGTCGGCGTACAGCGTCTCCGGGTAGCCCGGGACGTCCCAGTTGTGGTCGTAGCCGAGGATGCCGGTCTGCAGGCCGTGCCTCTGGAGCGTCGGCCCGAGGTGGTTCTTGACCAGGTCGTTCTGCTGCTCGGCGGACATCCCCATGCCCGGGTAGCCGGCGGGCTGGTACAGCGGCTCGTTCTGCGGCGTGATGTAGCGGACCGGAACGCCCTCCGCCGCGTACGCCTCGATGAACTTCGCGAAGTACTCGGCCAGCGGCTGGTAGGCGTCCGGCCTGAGCTCCCCGCCGATCATGGAGTCGGTCGTCTTCATCCAGCCCGGCGGGCTCCACGGCGTCGCCATCAGCGTCAGCTGCGGATTGATCTCCCGCGCCTGCTTGAGCACCGGGATGATGTACGACTTGTCGTGGTCGATCGAGAAGCGTGAGAGCGTCGGGTCGCTCTGCCTGGGCGGCATGTCGTCGTACGAGTAGTCGCCGCGCACGGCGAAGTCGCTGGCCCCCATGGGCTGGCGCACGAAACTCAGCCCGATGCCGTCGCCATCCCGGCCGAACAGGTCGCGCATCACGGCGTCGCGCTGCGCGGCGCCGAGCCGGGTGCCGACCAGCCAGGCGGAGGAGTCGGTGAACGACGCCCCGAAGCCCTCCATCTCCTGGTAGGTGCGCTGCGAGTCGATCGTGAGGGCCGGTCCGACCGGGGCCGCCCCCTCCCGCCACTCCACGCCCTCCTGTCGCGCGAGGTAGGTCCTCGTGGCAAGGTCCGTCAGGAACACGGACACCCCCGAGGACCCGCCCGCCGCGGCGGGCTCGGCGGCGGGGACCGGCGCCGGAGTGAGTGCTACCAGGGACACGGCGGCGGCCAGGGCGGCGCCCGGCCAATATCGAGACATGTCTTGTTCCCTTCTGGTGCCTGAGACTCCCGGAACCGGTTCCGGCGGCGCCGCCCCACCTTCGTCTCGGCCGTCATTGTCGTCAAGACTTTGAACCACGAAACTTGAACAATGGCTTTCTGCCTGGGCTTTGCGCATGCTGGGTTCACAGGATGTTCCGTGCTGGGCATGAAATCACCCCTTAATGCGCCTTGTGAGTATCGGACTTGACCGCTGGGGCTTGCCGATGGGTTGAGTAACTCACCGGACGGCAGATCGTTTCGGCTGATGTGGGGCGGGGCACTCTCAGACGCCGAGTGGGCCGGGTCGGAGCCGAATCTGCAGAAGAACATCGGGCGTGGCGGCTCTGGCGGTGTCACCCGAGTGTGGTCAACGGGACTCTGCTCCGGCATCGGGATGGCGCCCGCGTAGCCGAACGGCCACCGGCTGATCTTCGAGATGTCGAATGCGACGCCCTGCGGATAGCCCCGCCGCTCTCGCTGACGGTGGCGGAGGCGGAGGAGGGCGCGTCGATCCTGGAGGCGGTGCTGACGGCGGCGCAGTCGGGCTGACGGAACGTCAGGGACCCGGGCCGCCGCCTAGGGCTCGGGCGCCGGGGGCTCGGGTGCTGCGGGCAGGGGCTCGGGCGCCGGCGGCTGAGCCTCGGGCTCCGGCGCGGCCGGTTCCGGGGGGCGCCGGACGATCAGGCGCCGTGTTCCCGGGTCCGCCTCCTCGGCGGACTGCCGTCCGGACCCGGGACGCTGGGCGGGGAGGAGGACGGTGGGCCCGGTCGGCGGCACCTCTGCGTTCTCCTGCTCCGGTGGCGGCGGCGCCGGACGCGGCATCCGCAGGTCCACGTCCGCGACTGCCTCGGGCGTGTGCTCCAGTGCACGCAGGAAGTCCTCCGGCGACGGAAAGCGACTCTCCCGCTGACGCGCCGTCAGCCGCGCCAGGACGTCGCGCAGCTGCGGCGTCACGGGCAGGTCCGAGACCGGTAGATCCTCCTGCACGATGCGATACAGCCGCGACCAGAGGTCGTCACCCTCAAAGGCCGGTCGTCCGACCAGGCACTCGTAGAGCAGCAGGCCCAGCGCGAACAGGTCGGCCCGGATGTCCGTCGGCTCACCGCGAACCTGCTCGGGCGCCATGTAACCGGGCGTGCCGAGCGCGACCCCGGTGCGGGTGAGGCGGGCGTCGGCGTTGTCGAAGTGTGCGATCCCAAGGTCGATCATGACCGCCCCGCGCACCGGATGCATCAGCACGTTCGACGGTTTGAGGTCGAACCGGGACAGTCCCAGACCTGCCGCCTGTTCGAGTACCGCACCGAGCTGGCGGGCGACGACGGCCACCCGCACGGGCTCCAGCGGCCCCGAGTCGCGCAGCACGGAGGCCAGCGACGGACCGTCGACCAGCTCCATCACCAGGGCCGGTTCGGGGTCGTCGACCAGGTCGACGAAGCGGACCACGTTCGGATGGTTGAGCTGGCGGACCACCGAGGCCTCGCGCCGCAACCGGGTGCGGAACACCTCGTCCGCCAGCAGCTGACGGTGCAGCAGCTTGACGGCCACCGCCTGCCCGGTCAGGGAGTCGCGGCCCCGGTACACCGCGCCCATGCCGCCCTGGCCGATCTGGGCGAGTACCTCGTAGCGGTCGGCCATCAGCGTGATCACGGACTCTCGGCGCCCGTCTGCCGCCGCACCTGGCGGCTGGACGCCGGCGGGCGCCGCACCCCGCGCGGGCGGGGCCGTGCCGACGAACGTGGTGCTGAACAGATCCGGCGGTCGCGGCCCCTCAAGGCCCAGATCGGCGCGCTCGGCTTCGCTGCGCAGCGTGAAACCGTCGAGCCGGCGGCGGATGTCGTCCGCCAGTTTGTAGTACGTGACCTGCACCGCGGCCTGGTCCCCGTACAACGTGGCGTCGGGCCGGCCGGCCTCGCTGACCACGTCGAGCACCCCGCCACGGTTGAGATGCCGCAGCAGCCGTTCAGCCGTCGGACTGTCCATGCGCAGCAGCGGATCGATCGACTGGGCGTCGTCGGTGCCGCTGCCGACGATGTCCGAGCAGGTGAATGGGCGGCCCTTGCTGCGCAGCGCCCAGTCCACCACGTGGTAGCCGCCGAGCCGCCAGCGGTCCTGGTCGATCGGTACGGGCAGCAGACCGGCCGGGACGTGCGCGGTGACGGCGTCGTCGACCAGTGCCTCCAGCCCGCCGTAGAAACCGATCCGCGCCCATTCCTCCGCCGGCACCCGAAGGGAGGGCGCGGGACCGTTCCACTGGATGAGCCCGTTGAACTCCTGCAGCAGTCTGCGCGGCACACCGCGTGACTTGAACCGCAGATAGGCGATGAACTCCAGGAGCGACCCGACGTCCACCTGCGACATGCCGGTGAGACCTCGCACCAGCGCTTCCGGCGCGTTCCACAGGCACGGTACGTACATCCGCCACGCGAAGACACTCTCGTACACGCCGTTGCCCCGGTCGGTGTCGAGGATCGCCCGGTCGTGCAGATCAGGACCGGCCACCACGAGGAAGTGCGCGCCCCGTGTGGTGAGCACGTTCTTCAGCCGCCCGAGTAGTTCCTCGAACTCCCGCAGCGCCTCCTCGCGGTTGTCGGTGAGCTTGTCGATCTCGTCCAGCACGATCACCGGATGCACGCGCAGTCTGCGGTCGCGCCGTCGCCGCAGCAGCCGCCGCGGCCGGCTGTCCGGACCCTCCAGCCCCGACAGCAGCCGGATGATGCGCATCAGGTCATGCTCGACATCGGTCTCCGAATAGGCGAGGAAGGACGCCTCCATCGCCTGGGCACGGATCCGCTTGCCGGCGATGTTCAGGTTCGGGGCGACGGCCGCCAGCGGCCCCTGCTGCGCGCCGAACCCCGCCGCGCCGCCCGCCTCCCGGGTGTCGGAGTGCATCTCCTTGTACGACAGCGAGGTCCGGGTGTACGCCAGCAGCAGCGGCTCACGCACCTCCCGGGGCAGCCGCTGCAGCAGGCCGTGATCGCCCAGGGTCTCGAAGATCCGCCGGACGACTGCGAACAGCAGCTGGTCGGGGGTCATGCTGCGGGCGACGCTGAGGTGGACGATGACCAGCTCCTCGTTGTCCCCGCGCCACTCCTCCGCCGCCTGGGCCAGTGCACGCAGCACCAGCGTGGACTTCCCGACGCCGCGGAAGCCCGTCACCAGGAACGTACCGCCGTGGGAGAAGCGCAGCCGCTCGCGGAGCCGCTTGACGAGGTCGGCGTGGCCGAGCGGCGGAATGGCGGCGTCGCCGACCGGCAGCGGCTCGTGGATGTACCGGAAGTCCCGGTGCAGCTCGACGTCCAGCACAGCGCCCCCTGAACGCAGCTCCTCGATCCCAGCCTAGAGCCGCGCCACGCCCGGGGCCGCCCATTCGCGCCAAAGCGGTCCATGCCCGTAACGCGATCGACCTACACGACCGGCCGCGCGTGTCGGTCCGGACACGTCGCCTGCACCTTTGGCGCCCCCTCGGCGCGGGCACGAAGTGCTGCGAGGGCAGGCCGTGCAGGTAAGGCAGCGGCCACATCGGCTAGGGAGTCGTTGACGTCGGCCTTCAGCGCGGCGGCAAGCGTCCGCCGGGCGCCCTCGTGGACGATCTCGTCGGTCAGGGAGCCGGACTCGGTGGAGTTGTCGGCGATCGCGGCCAGCGCGGCATTGACCGAGGCACGCCTTTGCGTGCGCCCTCTGCCGGCCTCCTCCGGCGCCGAGGCGCGGGGCACGGCGAGGACCGCACCGGCAGCCGAGGTGGAGGACCCGGTCGTCGCCTCCTTCGACGGAGGCCGCTACGTCCTCGACGGTGAGACGCTCCGACTGGCCGGAGCGATCGAGCTGCCCGGCTTCAATCGGGTCAACCCCGCAGGCGACAAGGACCACGTCGTGGTCTCCACCGGCACCGGGTTCCGCGTGCTGAACGCCGCCGCACAGACCTTCACCGGCATCGAGTTCAGCGGCGCGAAGCCCGGCCACGTGGTCCGCCATGCGGGCCGTACGATGCCCGTCACCGACGGCACCGGGCAGGTCACCGTGTTCGACCCCGCCGACCTGGGCCGCGGGGAAGCCCGAGAGCCGCAGGTACACCTCAGCCGAACCCCACCACGGCGTTGCCATCGAACTGAGCAACGGCGAGCTCCTCACCACCCTCGGCACCGAGGAGAAGCGCACCGGCGCGCTCGTCGTCGACGCCGACGGCAAGGAGCCGAAGCGCGACGAGCGCTGCCCCGGCGTGCACGGTGAGGCGGCGGCCAAAGGGGAGGCCGTCGCGGTGGGCTGCGAGGACGGCGTCCTGATCTACAAGGACGGCGACTTCATGACGGAGCGTTGCGGGTCATCGACCCCGCGACCGGGAGGCCCGCCCGACACTCTTCGTGCGCGGCCACGTCGCGTACGTCTCCGACCTGGGCTCGCGGACGGTGCGCGCCGTCGACCTCGAATCCGGTTCGAAGACCGCGTCCGTGACCCTGCCCAAGAGCACGAAGGAACTGTCCAGGGTCGCCGCCGGACACTGAGCGACGTATCCCGGGGCCCAGGGAGCACTCGCCTCTCGGGCTCCGGGGAGCGCCGCTACTCGCCGGCCTCGGCCGGCGGCTCCCGATCGAGTACGCGGAGGGCTCCGGGCGGGCAGTCGATCTCCACCGGTGTGCCGGACGGGAGTTCGCCTTCGTCGCTGAGCGCGAGCACCTGCAGGCAGGGGCCGTGCGGCAGGCGGACGGTCAGCTGCGTCGTGGCACCGACGTAGACCGTGCGGTCGACGATTCCCGGCAGGGTGTTCGATGCTGGTGCCGAGGAGCCCGTGCGCCGGACCCGCAGGCGCTCAGGGCGTACGACGGCACGGGCCGGGCCCGCGGGCAGCGCGGACGGGCAATCGGCGACAAGCTCGAACGCCCCGACCTGCACCCGGCGCAGAGCGTCTCCCGGCTCGCCGGCGCAGTCGACGTCGAGAAGGTTCGCGGTGCCGAGGAAGTCGGCGGCGAATTCGGTGCGCGGATGCTCGTACACCTCGCGCGGTGTACCGCACTGGACCACGCGGCCGCCGTCCATGACGGCGAGGCGGTCGGACATCTCCAGCGCCTCCTCCTGGTCGTGGGTGACGAACACGAACGTCGTGCCCACCGTCCGCTGCACGTCCATCAGCTCCGCACGCAGCACCTTGCGCAGCCGGGCGTCGAGGGCGCCGAGCGGCTCGTCGAGGAGCAGCACCGACGGCCTGAGGATCAGCGCGCGCGCCAGCGCCACCCGTTGCTGCTGGCCGCCGGAGAGCTGGTGCGGTCTGCGGCCGGCGAGATGGCCGAGGCGTACCAGCTCCAGCGCCTCGTCGACCAGGCGACGCCGTTCCCTGCGGTCCGGGCGGGCGGTGCGGGTGTCGTCGGGAGAGGACCAGCGCAAGCCGTAGCCCACGTTGTCGGCGACGCTGAGGTGGGGGAAGAGGGCGTAACTCTGGAAGACGGTGTTGACGGGCCGCCGGTGCGCCGGGACGTGGGCGACGTCGGTGCCGTCGAGCATGATCCGGCCGGAGGTGGGTTCCTCGAAGCCCGCGATCATGCGCAGGGTGGTGGTCTTGCCGCATCCCGAGGGACCGAGCAGGGAGAAGAACTCCCCACCCGGTATCCGCAGGTCGATGCCGTCGACCGCGACGCTTTCGGTGAACTCCTTGCGGAGTGATACGAGCTCGACCGTGCCGCCGGCGAGGGAGCGCTCGGTGCTGCTCGGAGAGAGGGTGTCCTGAGCCATGCCGGGCAGTGTAGGGAAGGCGACCTGATCGCGTATAGTGGCTGACTGGTTATTCAACAAGTCGGGGTCAGAGGCCTCGCTCTCCGTTACGATGAGGGCTGTGAAATCCAACGGGACAGGGCGTTCGGGTGGCGGTAGCCGCGAGGAGCAGGTCGACCAGCGCAGGGCCGAGCTGTTGGAGGCGGCGCGCAAGGTGGTGCTCGAACGCGGGCTCGCCAACACCCGGGTGGCGGATATCGCCAAGGCGACCGATGTCAGCGGCGGTCTGATCCACTACCACTTCGCGACGAAGGACGTGCTGCTCACGGAGATGCTCCGGGCGGCCAGCATGGACGACATCCGCACCCTGCAGGAGGTGGCGGACAGCCCCGGCAGCTCGGTGGACCGGATGGACGCCGTGCTGCACTTCTATCTGCCGGAGGAGGACAACGCCGGCTGGGTGCTGTGGCTCGAGGCCTGGGCGGCCAGCGTGCGCGTGCAGTCGTTGCGCAACATCGTCGGCGAACTCGACGGCGCCTGGCTCGCGGTGGTGGAACGGGTGATCCGCGACGGTGTCCGCTCCGGCGAGTTCACCTGCGACGACCCGGCCGCCGCAGCCGAACGGCTCGACGCCCTGCTGGACGGACTGGCCATCCGCTACACCCTGCAGCTGGGCGCGATGACCCGGCGGCACTACCTGGAGCAGGCCCGGGTCGCGGCGTCCCGCGAGGTCGGCGTCGACCGCTCCGTCTTCCCCCGGGGCCGGTAGCCCCGCCCGCAGCGATTCGACCGAGGGCCCGTGTACACCCCGTGCACGGGCCCTTGACGTGTCTGCGATCGAGCCGGTTGACTGACTGCCCAATCAGTCAACCGGTCGAGTCGAGTGGTGGTGTGGCATGTCGTCCTTGGTCGTTCTCAGCCCGCAGCAGCGGGACCTGGCCGAACGGGCCCGCAGGTTCGTCGACGAGCAGCTGCTGCCGTACGAGACGCAGGCGGAACGGGCCGGCGGCCGGCTGCCGCAGGAGATCGTGGACGGGATCCGCGACGCGGCCGTCAAGGCCCGGCTCAACGGCGGGCGGATCGCCCGGGAGCACGGCGGCCAGGGGTGGAGCGCCACCGACTACGTCGCCGTCCACGAGCAGCTCGGCCGCAGCACCAACGGCCTGTGGTGGTGGATCCCCGACGCGTACAACGTGCTGACCGCCGGCACGCCCGAGCAGCTCCGGCGCTATCTGGAACCCTGCGTGGCGGGCACCGCCGCCGTCTCCTACGCCGTCACCGAGGAGCACGCCGGCAGCGACCCCTCCCGGATCGCCACCACCGCCCGGCGGATCCGGGACGGGCAGGGCGAGGGCTGGCTGATCAACGGTGAGAAGTGGTTCGTGACCAGCGGCGACGTGGCCACGGCCCATGTCGTGGTCGCCGTCGCCGACGAGGGCCCCACCCTCTTCCTCGTCCCCGCCGGCGCACCCGGCGTCGATACCGTCGACGAGCCGCCGTTCACCCACAACTTCCCGCACGGCCACCCCACGATCCGCTTCACCGACGTCCGCGTCGGGCCCGACGAGGTGCTCGGACCGCTGGGCGGTGCGGAGGCGCTGCAGCAGCGCTGGTTCGTCGATGAGCGGCTCGGCATCGCGGTGCACTGCGTGGGCGCGATGGGCCGGCTGCTGGAGGAGGCCACGGCCTGGGCTGGGCAGCGCGAGCAGGGCGGCGGCCCGATCATCGACCACCAGGGCGTCTCCTTCCCGCTCGCCGACTCCGCCGCCGACGCCGCGGCCGCGCGGCTCCTCGTGTACGAGGTCGCCGCGCTCGCCGACGCCGGCGCGGACCCCAAGGTCGTCCACGCCAAGGCCTCGCTGGCGAAGCTCTTCGCCAGCGAGGCGGCGAACCGCTGTGCCGACCGGGCCGTGCAGGTCTTCGGCGGTCGCGGCTACCTGCGTACGACGGCCGCCGAGAGGTTCTGGCGCGAGCTGCGCGTGGACCGCATCTGGGAGGGGACCAGTGAGATCCAGCGCCTGATCGTCGCCCGTTCGCTCGTGCGCCGCGGCGTGCGGCAGGTCATCGCGTGATGTAACGGCTGCCGAGCAACCAGCAGAACAGCGACCGGAATCAGAGCAGCAGCAGACCAGGAGAGGAACCCGCCACCATGGCCAGCACCTTCGTCATCGCCGACGTCCAGCTCACCCCGTACGAACTCGAGCCCGGCCAGACCGTCTCCGGCGAACCCGTCGTCTCCGACGCCGCGATCTGGACCGCGCCCGACGGCAGCGCTGTCCGCGGGATCTGGACCTGCACCCCCGGCGCGATCCGGATGGCCGAGTCCGAGATCTTCGTGGTAGTCGAGGGCAGGGCCACCGTCGCACCCGAGGGCGGCAGGCCCTTCGATATCGGCCCCGGCAGCGCCGTCATCCTGGACCGGGCGACCCCCGTGGTCCTGGAGGTCCGCGAGACGCTCCGCAAGTGCTACCACATGGAGCTGGTCCCACCGGCCGACGCGGAGTGACGGTACGGCGGGAGGGGGTGGCGCCGCGGCCTCGGCGCCACCCCCTCCTCGCTGCCCGCGCGTTCAGGAACCCGCGTTGAACTGCGCCCAGGTGTCCTGCCACAACCGCTCCGACTCCACGTCGAGCTGGAGGAGCTGCACGCAGTCCCGGTACGCCTGCTCGGTCACGATCGCCGAGGTGAGGTTGGCGGGGACGTACTCGTTCTCCGCCATGTACTGCGGGGTGAAGGCGGTCTGGGCCGGCTGGTAGCCGACCCAGCCCATGTTGGTGCCCGCGTTGTCGGTGTCCAGCAGGTAGTCGAGGAAGTGGTGGGCGAGCACGGGACTCCCCGCGCCGCGCACCACGGCCACGCAGTCGGTGCCGATGACGCCCTTGCCCTGCTCGGGGTACCAGAAACCGAGATCGGTCGCCGGCTGGTCCTCGGCGAGGTTGTACTGCGCCGCGATCATGTCCCCGGACCAGGCCTGGTGCACGAGCGCCTGCCCCTGCGGCAGCAGCGTGGCCTGCTGGGTGCCGACCTTGACCTTGACGGTCCGCAGCAGCTCCGCGAGGTCCTTCCCGGCCCTGCCCAGCACGGCGGCGTCGCCGGTGTTCACCTCGAAGTCGCCGCGGCGCACGAGCGTCAGGGCGAGCGCCTCGCGGTAGTCGTCGAGGACGTAGACCTTGCCCGCGTACGCGGGATCCCAGAACAGGTCGTAGCCGTTGGCCGGGAGGGACGTGATCCGGTCGGCCCGGTAGCCGATCCCGGTGCTGAAGACGTTGTACGGGACGGTGTAGCGCGAACCCTGGTCGTAGAACGGGTTCTGCAGCGTCGGCCAGACGTTGGCGAGATTGCCCAGGTAGGAGTGGTTGACCGGCTGGAGCAGGCCCGCCTGGACCACGCGGCCGACCACGTCGGCGGTCGGGAAGAAGACGTCGTACGGGGCGGCGCTCGCGTTGCGCAGCTTCTCCACGGCCTCGGTCATCGTCGTGAACGTGGTGACCTGGACCTTGCAGCCGTACTCCTTCTGGAACGCCTTCACCAGGTCCGGTGCCAGGTAGTCGGCGTAGTTGAGCAGCCGCAGGGTGGCGCCCTTCTCGGGGGTGAGCCCGTCGGCTATCGCCTTGTTGTCCGCCGCGAGCGGCAGCGTGACCGGGTCGTCGGGGCGGGAGACCCGGGTCGGCTTTGCGGCGGCTGCGCGCCCGCCGTCCTGCCCGCACGCGGCGAGCAGACCAGCTGATCCCGCGAACAGGCCCGCGCGCAGCAGTGCGCGGCGGTCCGGCCCGCGCCGGGGTCTGCGCGCCGGTCCGGGCGGGTTGTGTGGTTCGGAGTTGACCATGGCACCTCATTCGTCTCGGACAGCGTAGATCTATCGGTTTGCGTCGAGGTCTTGCGCGGCTGACTGGTCACCCAGTTAGTCTGGCATGAGAGCCCGGCCCCGCAAGAGAGCGGCCGGAAGGAAACCGGGTTGTTACCAGAAGGGCTCGACCATTCATGGAAGCTCTGCAGCGCGAATACGACGGAATCGTCGTCGGCGGCGGCCACAACGGCCTTGTCAGTGCCGCCTATCTGGCCAGGGCGGGACTGAAGACGCTCGTCCTGGAGGCCCGCCCCGTCACGGGCGGCGCGGCGGTCACCGAGAAGCCGTGGGGACCGGAGTTCAAGATGACGGCCCTGTCGTACGTCATGAGCCTGATGCCACCCACGGTGATCAGGGATTTGAAGCTCGAGGAGTTCGGCTACCGGGTGCTTCCCATGGGCCCGTGGTACGTCCCCTCGCTCGACGGCCGCTCCCTGCACATGACGGGTGAACACCGCCACGACCATGAGCAGTTGGCGGCATTCTCCAAGAAGGACGCGGACGCCATGTCGCGGTACGAGGAGTGGCTCGGGGGCATCGGCAAGATGCTCGCCCCCCTGCTGCTGCGCACCCCGCCCGCCCTCGGCTCCCACGCCGTCGGCGATCTGCTCGACCAGCTCAAGCTGGCGTGGAGCATGCGCGGACTGAACGCCCGATCAGTCGCCGACGCCACGAAACTGTTCACGATGAGCATCGCCGATCTGCTCGACGAATGGTTCGAGTCGGACATCGTGAAGGGCTCGATGTCCATCAACGGCGTCATCGGCACCTGGGCCGGCCCGATGGAACCCGGAACGGCGTACGTGATGATGCACCACACCATCGGCGATATCGGCGACGGGAAGATGGGCAGCTGGGGGTACCCCGTCGGCGGCATGGGAGCGGTCGCCGACGCGATCCGGCGCTCCGCCGAGCACTTCGGCGCCACCGTCGTCACCGGTGCCCGCGTCGAGCGCATCCTCACCCGCGGGGGCCGCGCCACCGGTGTCGCGCTGGAGGACGGCCGCGAGTTCCTGGCGCCGACGGTCGTCTCCGCCACCCACCCGCAGATCACCTTCCTCAACCAGCTCGAACCCCGCGAGCTGCCGGAGGACTTCGTCGCCGACATCCGGCGCTGGCGCTCCCGCTCCGGCACCGTCAAGGTCAACGTGGCGCTCTCCGGACTGCCTCGCTTCACCGCCAACCCGGACCTCACCGCCCAGGAGCTGTCCGGCCCGATCGACCTGGCCGAGTCGCTGGAATACGTCGAGGACGCGTTCATCGACGCCCGCTCGGGCCGCCCGGCCGCCCGCCCCTTCGCCGACAGCGTCATCCCCTCCACCGTCGACGACACGCTCTGCCCGCCGGGTACGCACGTGATGTCGATGTTCACCCAGTGGGTGCCGCACACCTGGGCCGACGAGCCGCACACCGAGGAGCTCGAGGCGTACGCGGACCGGGTGATCGACCTGTACGACCAGCTCGCCCCCGGCTTCAAGGGCCAGGTGATCCACCGCCAGGTCATAGGCCCGCACCAGATGCAGGAGGAGTACGGCCTCGTCGGGGGGAACATCTTCCACGGCGAGCTGAGCCCCGAGCAGCTGTTCCACATGCGCCCCGCCCCCGGCTACGCCGACTTCACCACCCCGGTCAAGGGCCTGTACCAGTGCTCCTCGGCCACCCACGGCGGCGGCGGGGTCACCGGCATCGCCGGCTATCTGGCCACCCGGCGCATCCTGAAGGACCGCCGTACCCCGGGGCGCCGCAAGTGACCGTGCCACCCGACACCCGTACCGCGGACCCCCTGCTCAGCGCACTCGACCGGGACGCGCTGCGCGCCGTACTGGAGCCCCCCGGCCGGATGCTCCCCGCCGCCGCCTACCTCGATCCCGGCGTCCTCGCCTGGGAGCGCCGCGAGGTCTTCGACGCCGGCTGGGTCTGCCTCGGCCGCGCCGACGCGCTGGCCCGCCCCCGCTCCCGGCTCGCCTTCCCGCTGGGCAGCCCGGACGGTGAAGGGCCGTACGGTGCCGCGTCCGTGCTGCTGGTGCGGGGCGAGGACGGCGTGCTGCGCGGGTTCCACAACAGCTGCCGGCACCGCGGCCACGAGCTGCTTCCCTGCGCCACCGACGCTCCCGCCGGCCGGCCGCGGTTCCTCGCCTGCCCGTACCACGCATGGGTCTACGACCTCACCGGCCGGCTCGTGCGCGTCCCCGCCCTCGACGACGGAGAACCCGTCGCCATCGGCGCCGCGGTACCCGCCGCACGCTCCCTCCCGGCGGACGCGGACCGGCTCGGGCTGATCGAGGTGCCGGTCGCCGAATGGCAGGGCTTCGTCCTCGCCAACCTCGACGGCACCGCCCCGCCGCTCGCCGAGTGGACCTCGGGGCTCGACGAACTCCTCGCCCCGTACGGGCTGGTCGACCTCACCCCGGCCGCCATCCACCGCTACACGTTGCGCGCCAACTGGAAGCTGATCGTGGAGAACTACCACGAGTGCTTCCACTGCCCGGCCATCCACCCCGAGCTGTGCCAGGTCTCCTCACCCGACAGCGGCCTCGACTGCGGCGGCCCCGGCCAGTGGCACGGCGGCCACATGCAGCTCGAACCGGGGGTGCGCACCATGTCCCTGGACGGTACCGGGTCCGGGCCGCTGCTGCCCGGCCTCACCCCCGGACTGCGCGACCGCGTGTACTACCTGCAGCTCTTCCCCCAGCTGCTGCTCAGCCCGCACCCCGACTACGTGATGGTGCACCGACTGGTGCCGACCGGTCCTGACACCACCTGGGTCGAGTGCCAGTGGCTCTTCCCGGCCGACCGCCCCGCCGGCTTCGACCCCGGCTACGCCGTCGACTTCTGGGACCTCACCAACCGCCAGGACTGGACGGCGTGCGAGTCCGTCCAGCGAGGCGTCAGCTCTCCCGGCTACCGGCCGGGCCCGCTGTCCGCCTGGCACGAACGCGTGGTCGCCGGCTCCATCCAGCACCTGGCCCGCGCGTATCTGGACGGCGCGGTCGGCGCCGTACGCACCCCGTGACATCAGCGATCCGACGACGAAACGGACGTACACCCTCATGAGTACAGACACGTCGCCCGACAGCCGCAGGGCCCAGGACCTGGCCCGACTCGACGAGCTGATCGCCCAGCAGTCGAAGGTCTTCCTCGACCGCACCACCGAATCGCAGCGCATCCGCGCCGAGGCCGGATCCGTACTGGCCGGCGGCGTCGCCTCCAGCTGGCAGGACACCCAGCCGGGAACCGTCTGGATCCGCACGGGCCGGGGCTCACGGACGTGGGACGTGGACGGCACCGAGTACACCGATCTGCACGGCGGCTTCGGCGTCGGCATCGTCGGACACGCGCACCCCGCGATCGTCGCCGCGGTGTCCGACCGGGTGCGCAAAGGCACGCACTTCGCCCAGCCCACCGAGGACGCCGTCGTCGTCGCCCGTGAACTGGCCGCCCGCTTCGGGCTGCCGGTGTGGCGGTACAACAACTCCGGTACGGAGTCCACGATGGACGCGATCCACCTGATGCGCGTCGCCACCGGCCGCCCGAAGATCATCAAGGTGGAGGGCACCTACCACGGCCACCACGACGCCGTGCAGGTCTCCGTCTACCCCGCGCCCGAACTCGCCGGACCCGCCGACCGCCCGAACTCCGTACCCGTCGGCAGCGCGTACCCGAGGGCGGTCGTGGACCTCACCGTCGTCGTGCCGTTCGGCGACCTCGCGGCCGTCGACCGCGTGCTGACCGAGCACCGCGGCGAGATCGCCGGGATGATCATCGAGCCGGTGATGATGAACATCGGCCTCATCCCGCCGCCGCCCGGCTATCTGCGCCTGCTGAAGGACCTTCTCCACGCGCACGGCGCCTATCTGGCCTTCGACGAGGTGAAAACCGGCCTCGCGCTCAGCCCCGCCGGCGCCGTGGGCCTCACCGGCGTCGTACCGGACCTGGTCTGCCTCGCCAAGGCGCTCGGCGGAGGACTGCCCTGCGGCGCCATCGGCGGCATACCCGAGCTGATGGACCTGATCACGCAGGGCGCGTACGAGCAGGTCGGCACCTTCAACGGCAACCCGCTCACCATGGCCGCCGCGCGCGCCGTGCTGCAGGACATCCTGACGCCCGCCGCGTACGACGGCTTCGAGGAGCTGCGCCGCACCATGGCCGACGGAGCCGAGGAGATCCTGCGCCGCTACGGGCTGCCGGGCTTCGTACGCAGCTACGGCTGCAAGGGCGCGGTGCTGTTCACCGAACGGCTCGAGAACTACCGGGACTTCCTGGCGTACGACGACGAGTGGGGCAACGCCCACTGGCTCTACCAGCACAACGGAGGCGTCTTCCTGCCGCCGTGGGGCAAGTGCGAGCAGTGGACCGCGTCCGTCCAGCACACCCGCGAGGACGCGGAACGGTTCCTGGCGAACCTCGAGAGGATGGCCGCCGACCTGCGCGGCGGAATGCGGCCGCAGGAGGCTGCGGCATGAGCGGCACGCACCTGAACGACACCGCGAACCTGATCGACGGCGAACTCGTCGCCGGGGGCGGTGCCGCCGCCGACCCGGCCCGCGACCCCTCCACCGGTACGGTGCTCGCCGAGGTGCCGCGCAGCTCCCCGGCCGACGTGGACCGGGCGGTGGCCGCCGCGCGGCGCGCGTTCCCCGGCTGGCGGGCGCTCACCCCCGCCGACCGCGCCGCGCGGCTGAACGCGCTGGCCGACGCGCTCCAGAGCCACGCCAAGGCGTTCGCGGAGGCCGAGTCCGCGAACGCCGGCAAACCGATCGCCGCCGTACCCGAGGAGATCGACTACTGCGCCGACAACATCCGCTTCCTCGCCGGCGCCGCCCGCAGCCTGCAGGCCCCGGCGGCGGGGGAGTACGTCGAGGGGGCGACCTCCTTCGTCCGCCGCGAACCGGTCGGCGTGGTCGCCGCGATCGCACCGTGGAACTACCCGCTGATGATGGCGGTCTGGAAGTTCGCGCCCGCGCTGGCGGTGGGCTGCACGGTGGTGCTGAAGCCCTCCGAGCTGACACCCCTCAGCACGCTCGCCCTCGCCGCGCTGGCCGCGGAGCTGCTGCCGCCCGGCGTGCTGAACGTCGTCACCGGCGACGGTCCCGTCGGGGCGCAGCTCGCCGCGCACCCGGATGTCGCCATGATCTCCCTGACCGGCTCGGTCGCCACCGGGCGCAAGGTCGCCGCCGCGGCGGCGCCGGGCCTCAAGCGCCTCCACCTTGAACTCGGCGGCAAGGCGCCGGTGGTGGTGCTCGACGATGCGGACGTCGAAGCGCTGGCCGCGTCGCTTCGTATCGCCTCCTTCGGCAACGCCGGGCAGGACTGCACGGCCGCCTGCCGTGTCATCGCCACACCCGCCGTGTACGGCAGGGTGGTCGAGGCCCTCACCGAGGTCGCCGACTCGCTGCGCACCGGGCCGACGGACGACCCGGCGACCGAGCTCGGCCCGCTCATCAGCACCGCGCAGCGCGACAGGGTCGCCGGCTTCGTCGGACGGGCTGTCGCCGCCGGGGCCAGTGTGACCGCGGGCGGCGCGGCACCGGACGGGCCTGGCGCGTACTACCCGGCCACCGTCGTGATCGGGCCCGACCAGGACGCGGAGATCGTGCAGCGCGAGGTCTTCGGCCCGGTCGTCACGGTCCAGCGCGCCGCCGACCCCGAACAGGCGCTCGCCATGGCGTCGGACGTGCCGTACGGGCTGTCGGCGTCCGTCTGGACGGCGGACGCGGGCCGGGCGCTGCGGGCGGCGGCCGGGCTGCGCTTCGGCGCGGTCTGGGTGAACGACCACCTCACCGGCTGCTCCGAGATGCCGCACGGCGGCTTCGGGCAGTCGGGGTACGGGCGGGACCTGTCGGGGTACGCCCTCGATCACTACAGCGAGCCGCGCCACGTCATGGTGCGCTGGTAGCCGGGAACGGCGAGGGGAGAACGAGCAGATGGCACAGCGCGCACGGGGAGTCATAGCCCCGGGCAGGGGAGAACCGGTCCGGATCGAGACGGTCGTCGTCCCCGACCCCGGCCCCGGCGAGGCGGTCGTGGCCGTCAGCGCCTGCGGGGTCTGTCACACCGATCTGCACTACCGCGAGGGCGGCATCAACGACGAGTTCCCGTTCCTGCTGGGCCACGAGGCGGCCGGCACCGTCGAGTCCGTCGGCGCGGGCGTCACCGAGGTGGAGCCCGGCGACTTCGTGATCCTCAACTGGCGTGCGGTGTGCGGCCAGTGCCGTGCCTGCCGGCGCGGCAGGCCCTGGTACTGCTTCGCCACGCACAACGCGCGGCAGAGGATGTCGCTCGAAGACGGCACCGTGCTCTCGCCGGCGCTCGGGATCGGCGCCTTCGCCGAGAAGACCCTGGTCGCCGCCGGACAGTGCACCAAGGTCGACCCGGCCGCCTCGCCCGCCGCCGCCGGCCTCCTCGGCTGCGGCGTGATGGCCGGACTCGGCGCCGCCGTCAACACCGGCGCCGTCTCACGCGGCGACAGTGTCGCCGTCATCGGCTGCGGCGGTGTCGGCGGCGCGGCCGTGATGGGCGCGCGGCTGGCGGGCGCGGGCCGGATCATCGCCGTGGACGTCGACCCGCGCAAGCTGGACACGGCCCGGGGGCTCGGTGCCACGCACACCGTCGACGCCCGGGGGAGCGACCCGGTCGAGGCGATCCGCGAGCTGACCGGCGGCCACGGCGCGGACGTCGTCATCGAGGCGGTCGGCCGCCCCGAGACGTACAAGCAGGCCTTCTACGCCCGCGACCTCGCCGGCACGGTCGTGCTGGTGGGTGTGCCGATGCCGGAGATGAAGCTCGACCTCCCGCTGCTCGACGTCTTCGGGCGCGGCGGCGCGCTGAAGTCCTCCTGGTACGGCGACTGCCTGCCGTCCAGGGACTTCCCGCTGCTCATCGACCTCTACCTGCAAGGGCGGCTCGACCTGGACGCCTTCGTGTCCGAGACGATCACGCTCGACCAGGTCGAGGAGGCGTTCCACCGGATGGAGAAGGGCGAGGTGCTGCGCTCGGTGGTGCTGCTGTGACGGCACTCCCGAAGGGCGTCGAACGGCTCGTCACCTCAGGCCGGTTCGAACTCGACGGAGGCAGCTGGGAGGTGGACAACAACGTGTGGCTCGTCGGCGACGACCAGGAGGTCCTCGTCGTCGACGCCGCCCACGACGCCGAGGTGATCGCCGCGGCCGTGGGACCGCGCCACGTGGTCGCGATCGTCTGCACACACGCCCACAACGACCACATCGACGCGGCCCCCGCTCTCGCCGACCTCACAGGCGCGCCCGTGCTCCTCCACCCGGCGGACCTGCCGCTGTGGAAGCAGACCCACCCGGCCCGGTCGCCGGACGGCGAACTCGCCGACGGACTACGGCTGGAGGCGGGCGGCATCCGCCTGGAAGTCCTGCACACGCCGGGCCACAGCCCGGGAGCGGTGTGCCTGTACGCGGAGCGGGCGGATGTGCTGTTCTCCGGCGACACGCTCTTCCACGGCGGGCCGGGAGCGACTGGCCGCTCGTTCTCGGACTTCACGACGATCATCGCGTCGATCCGCGACCGGCTCCTCACGCTGCCGCCGCAGACGGCCGTGCTCACGGGATACGGCGAGGGGACGAGCATCGCTGCCGAGGCGCCGCACCTGAAGGAGTGGGAGGACCGGGGGCACTGAGGGGGGCTGCCTCCGGGCGGGTCGGGGTGGCGTGCGGTGCCGCTTGCGCGTCGGGGAGTTGCGGTGGTTGCGTCCCACGCC
>NZ_JBFAXR010000061.1:0-50062 GCF_040680895.1 Streptomyces sp. NPDC051940
GGAGGAGCGCGGCGCCGACCATCTGCCGACCGGCGAGCGCATCGAGCCGCTGCCCGGCCCGTGGGACGACTGCTTCGGCATGCCGTACGCCGGCCGCGGCCGGCGCCCCGCCGGGGCGGCGGACCGGCCCGCTGCTGCTCGCCTACGACGCCCTCGTCGTCCGCCGCGAGGCCACCGTCTTCGTCGTGGCGGTGGGCCTGCTGGTGTACTTCTGGTCCGCCAACGCGGACTTCCTGTCCCGCGACAACCTGGTCAACCTCTCCCAGCAGACCGCGCCGTACGCGATCATCGCGGCGGGGATGGTGCTGCTGCTGGTCTGCGGGGAGATCGACCTGTCGGTCGGCGCCGCCTTCGCGCTGGCGCCGTTCCTGATGCACTACCTGGTCGACTACTACGGGATGTACCCGGTCGTCGCGATCGTCGGCTCGGTGCTGGCGGGCGCCGTGATCGGGCTGGCCAACGGGTTCATGGTGGTCGTCCTGCGGGTGCCGTCGTTCGTGGCCACGCTGGGCATGCTCTTCCTGATCATGGGCATCATGCTGACCACGTCGCACGCGTACCCGGCGCAGATCCCGGAGGCGGCGCAGGGGCTGCAGGGCTGGTTCGGGGAGTCCGCCTGGTCGGAGCTGATCTGGTGCCTGGGCATCGTCGCGTTCTTCCACGTCGTACTCACCCGCTCCCGCTGGGGCCTGCACACCGTCGCCACCGGCGGCAACCCGCTCGGCGCGAGCGAGGCCGGGATCAGGACCGGCCGGATCAAGACCGGCAACTTCATGGCCACCAGCGCGCTGGGGGCCTTCGCCGGCATCCTCGAGGCCTTCCGCATCAACTCGATCGACCCGAGCTCGGCGGGCGCGGACGGCGCGGCCCCGATGTTCATCGCCGTGTCCGCCGCCGTCATCGGCGGTACGGCACTGGCGGGCGGCTCCGGGACGGTGGTCGGCGCGCTGCTCGGCGCGCTCGTCCTGGCCGAGCTGCGCAACGGGTTCAACCTCATCGGCATCAGCGCCAACCCGTTCAACATCGTCCTGGGGTCGGCGATCATCATCTCCATGGTGCTCAACGTGCACCTGACCAGGCTGCGAAGGGCGGGACGGGGATGACCGCGCTCTCCGTGGAGCACCTGGCGAAGGGGTTCGGCGCGGTCACGGCGCTGCGCGACGTGAACCTGCGGCTGGAGAAGGGCGAGGTGCTCGCCCTGGTCGGCGACAACGGCGCCGGGAAGTCCACCCTGTTGAAGATCCTCTGCGGCTTCCACCGGCCCGACGCGGGCCGCATCCTGCTCGGCGACCGGGAGGTGGCGCTGAAGTCGGTCGACCACGCCCGCTCGCTCGGCATCGACGCGGTCTACCAGGACCTGGCGCTGGTGAACGAACTGACCGTCTACCACAACATGTTCCTGAACCGGGAGCGGATCCGGCCCACGCGGCTGCTCAACAACCGCGCGATGCGCAGGATCGCCCGGCAGCACCTGGACGAGATGGGGGTGCACATCCCGTCGGTGGACATCGAGGTCGCCAAGCTCTCCGGCGGCCAGCGGCAGGCCATCGCCGTGGCCCGCTCGGTCTACTCGGAGGCCAGGATCCTCCTCCTCGACGAGCCGCTCGCCGCGATGGGCGCCAGGGAGGGCGCGCTGATCCTCGACCTGGTGACCGATCTGAAGGCCCGCGGCGAGGTGTCGATCGTCATCATCGCCCACAACTACGCCCAGGTCTTCGAGGTGTGCGACCGGGTCAACCTGCTCCAGCACGGCGAGATCACCTTCGACAAGCGGACGTCGGAGACCTCGGTGGAGGAGCTGACGGACCTGGTGGTGGAGGAGTACCGGAGGTCGCGCGGGAGATAGGCGCGGTCACACCACGAGGGGACGGTCGACTGTGAGTCCCCCGCGGTCGACGAGCCGGCGGACGGACTCCAGCACCGCGTCCTCCGGCTGGTAGCGGGGCGCGTAGCCGATGAGGGTCCGCGCCTTGTCGATGGTCAGGCAGTGGCTGCGGTAGAGGTGCTCCCAGCTCACCTGGGCGTGCTCGGCGGACGTGGTGGACCGGAACTCGTCCCAGGTGACGCTCTCCAGCACGGCCTCCCGCCCGAACCAGCCCGCGGCCGTGTCCGCGTAGCCGCGCACGTTCAGCGCGGTGGGCGCGACCACGTGGAAGTCCTCGCCCGCGGCCGCGTCCCGGTGGACGACGGCCTGTTCGAAGGCGTGGGCGACGTCGTCGGCGTGCACGTGGTGCATGGTCTCGGCGCCGAGCCCGGGGACCCGCAGGGGCCGCCCGGCGGAGAGCGTGTGCCACACGTCCGGGTCGAGGTTGCCCAGCGGTCCGATCGGATGCCACCCGGGTCCGACGATGTGCCCGGGGTGCAGGGACGTGGTCACCAGACCGCCCGCGTCGGTCTCGGCCTTCAGCATCCGGGCGATGCGGTCCTTGCCGATGCCGTACTCCCCGACCGGCGGCGTGCCCTCGCCCTCCGCGATGGGCAGCTTGCGGCTGGGGCCGTAGCGCCACACGGAGCCGCAGTGCAGCAGCTGCCCCGTCTCCCCGCGCATCCGCTCGACCAGCGCGACGGCGGACTCGAGCGTGAAGCAGACCAGATCGACGACGGCGTCCGGCCGCAGCCGCGCGAGGCGTTCGGGAAAGGTCCCGTCGGCGTCCTCCGCCACGCGGTCGGCCGTCACCTGCCGCACGTGCTCCCACTCGGGTGCGGGTACGTAGGCGGCCCGCTGCCCCCGGCTGATGCTGACGACCTCATGTCCGGCACGGACGAGCCGGGGGACGAGGAAGGTCCCGATGTGTCCGCTTCCTCCGACGACGACGATCCGCATGCTGCTCCTTCCGGCGGTGCGGGCGGCGGACTTCAGCCTCGCAGCCCGGTGCGGGCCGGGGAAGGGCAGGGGGCGGGAAGGGCAGGCGGCCGGGGAAGGACAAGGGGCCGGCCCTCCCCCGGTTCCGCGGGTCAGCCCTGTTCGGCGCCGAAGGCGAGGAGGGCGGGCGGCGGATCGGCCGTCCCGAGGGTGGCCTGCAGCTGGAAGTACAGCCGGCCGTACGCGAAGAGGGGAGGCGCGCCGCGGACGACGCCGTCCGCCTGGGACTGCTCCTCGGCGCTCGCGTCGGGCAGCCGCAGCCACTCCTCGCGGCTGCCGTCCTCGGCGTCCAGGCGTACGACACGGCCGCCCGTACCGCTGCCGCTGTCGCTCGCCGGCTCGTACGCGATGAGTCCCTCGCCGGAGTCGTCCATGCGCAGCGGCCACAGGGGGCGCCTCCCGCCCGCGGCCTCGGCCCGCCACGCCACCTTGCCGGTGCGGAAGTCGTACGCCGTGAGCTCGCCGGCCGCCAGGGCGCCCGTCTTGACGTAGACCTTGCCGCCGGCGGCGACGACGGTGCCGCAGGTGCCCTGGAGGCCGCCGCAGCCCCTGGCCGGCGTCGGGAGCCTGATCTCGGCCCGGAGCTTCCCGTCCTCCCCCACGGTCATCAGGCGCGTCGCGCTCTCGTCCACTCCGTCGGCCAGGTCCGCCCGCTCGGTGATCGCCAGCACCGTGGGGTTGACGGAGACCAACCGGAAGGTCCAGTAGTCCCTCCGCGGGGAGCGAAAGCTCCACTCGGTCCTTCCTGTCACGGGGTCGCGCAGCCGCACCGTGTAGGAGTACTCGAGGGTCTCGCTCCAGCACCGCTCCAGGGTGTAGAGCCCTTCGCCGCCGCGGACGAGGCGCTCGGAGCAGCGGTTCTCGCCGGCGGGCCGGGCGGCCCACAGCTTCCTCCTGCCGTCCAGGGAGTAGGTGCGGGCTCCCGGCGCCCACCCTTCCCGGTACCAGTCCACGGCCACGGCCTCCTCGGTGACGGCGACCACCAGGTGGCCGTCCCCGCTGGAGTCCATGCCGTCGATGGTCTTCTGCCAGAGCTTGCGGCCCGCGCTGATGTCGATGACGGCCAGTTCGGAGCAGGGCGCGTGGGTGATCTCGAGCTTCGCGGGCTCGAAGACCACCGCGACCTTGCCGCCGCTCGTCATGGTCTCGCTCGCGCCGCAGACGCGTCCGGACAGCGGAACCGTCCACCGCCGGGTGCCGGTGACCGGGTCGAGGCCCTCGACGGCGTACTTGGTCGTCCTGACGAGCACCTCACTCGTCGCCCAGACCCGGACGGTCCGGAAGGAGGCCCCCACCGGGGTCCCCGCGGGGACTTCGCGGCGGAAGAGCTCGTGTCCGCGGGCGGAGGAGGGCCGCAGCGCCACGCCGCGCTCCTGGCCCGCCGCCGCCACCCGGCCCTCGGCGCGTGCACCGCCGGCGTCGCCGCCCTGCCGGAGCAGTGCGACCGCCCCGAGCACCACGGCCACCGCACACACCAGGCCCACCACGACGACGCGGGAGCGCCGCCGCGTCCGGGCCCGGGCCCGCCGATGCCCCGGCGGGTCGGGCGGGGGCGGGCCCGGCGCACCCCAGTGGAACTCGGACGGCTCTCCCGGCATGCGCGACCCCTTCGGCATTCGCCAATGTGTGCGATCACCAATACCGCAGGAGCAGGTCCCGTGGCCAACTCCCGGCCGCAGGAAGCCGGTAGGCACGGACCGCCCGATCCGCCCCGCGCCCGGCGGCGTCCCGGTGGATCAGGGCTGCTCACCGGCCAGCGGGGAGAGCGGCCGCTCGAAGAAGGTCTCCAGCACCACCGTCGCCTGCGTACCGCTGACCCCCTCGATCGCGTAGATGCGGCGCAGTACGTCCTGCAGCTGCTCGGTGGTCGCGGTCCTGACCTTCACCAGCACCGAGGCGCTGCCCGCGATGACGTGCGCCTCCAGGATCTCGGGGAGCGCGGCGAAGTCCGGCGCCGAATCACCCATCCAGGACGTCGAGTCGACCATCACGTAGGCCAGCACGGCGCTGCCCACGGCAGCCGGGTCCACCTCGACGGTGGTACGCCGGATGACGCCGCGCTCGCGGAGCTTGCGGACCCGTTCGTGGGTGGCGCCGGCGGACAGGCCGACGGCCTGACCGAGCGCGGCGTAGGGCCGGGTGGCGTCCTGCTGCAGCTCGGCCAGCAGCGCGCGATCAATGTGATCCACAACTCTCCATTCGGAATCGACTGGCATGGACAGTATCCCATCTTGCAGGATGCAGTTCAGGCCGACTCTGGTTCGGCATGTGCTGGTATTCGTAAGGAGTGGACTCCATGAGCAGTGAGCGCCCGGGCCTGTACGAGATGCTTGACGACCGGTTCCGTACCGGACGGTGCATGAACGGTGACGAAGCGCTCGAGGTCCTGTACACCGGCTGCCGTTGGGCCGAGGGGCCGATCTACGTTCCGGCCTGGCGCCAGGTGGTCTGGAGCGACATCCCCAACGACCGGATGCTGCGCTGGGACGAGGAGACCGGGGCCGTCGGCGTCTTCCGCCGCTCCGCCGGACACACCAACGGCAACACCCTCGACCGCGAGGGCCGGTTGATCAGCTGCGAGCAGGGCAACCGCCGGGTGACCCGGACCGAACACGACGGCACCGTCACCGTGCTGGCCGACCGCTGGCAGGGCAAGCGCCTGAACAGCCCGAACGACGCGGCCGTGAAGTCCGACGGCTCGATCTGGTTCTCCGACCCGGACTTCGGCATCACCAGCGACTACGAGGGATACCGCGCGCCGAGCGAGATCGGCGCCAACAACGTCTACCGCATCGACCCGGCCACCGGCGAAGTGCGGCTGGTCGCCGACTGCTTCGGCGCGCCGAACGGGCTGGTCTTCTCGGCCGACGAGCGGCAGCTGTTCGTCTCCGACACCCGGGCGGGCTTCATCCGGGTCTTCGACGTACACGACGACGGCACCCTGTCCGAGGGCAAGGTCTTCGCCGAGGCCGGGGTCCGCGAGAACGCCCGCTTCGACAACCTCCGCTTCGACGACGGCGGCCGGCTCTGGGTCGGCGCCATGGGCGACGGCGTGCACTGCTACGACCCGGACGGCACCCTGATCGGCCGCCTCAACGTCCCCGAGACGGTCGCCAACATCTCCTGGGGCGGCGCAAAGCGCAACCGCCTCTTCATCGCCGCGGAGACCAGCCTGTACTCGGTGGTCATGGGCGTCACCGGCCTGCACCCGACGGGACCGGGACGACGTCCCTGGATGTAGCCGACGGGTCCGGGGAGGTCCCTCCGCCCCGGAAGGTGCGGCGGTACGCCATCGGCGAGACCCCGATCGCGGCGTGCAGGTGCTCGCGCAGGGACGTGCCGGTGGCGAAGCCGACCCGTCCGGCGATGTCGTCGACGGACAGGTCGGTGGTCTCCAGGAGGTACTGGGCCCGGGTCACGCGCTGCTGGATCAGCCAGCGCCCCGGGCTCGTCCCGACCTCCTCGTTGAACCGGCGCGTGAACGTGCGCAGGCTCATCCGGGCGTGCCCGGCGAGCTGCCCCAGGGTCAGCGGCTCGTGCAGGTTCTCCAGCGCCCACTGGCGGGTGGCCGAGGTGCCGTTCACCGACGGCGGGGGCACCGGGTGCTCGATGTACTGCGCCTGGCCGCCGTCCCGCCACGGCGGCACGACGCAGACCCGTGCCACGTGGTTGGCGACGGCCGCGCCGTGATCCCGTCGTACGAGGTGGAGGCAGGCGTCGACGCCCGAGGCGGCACCCGCCGAGGTCAGCACGTCGCCGTCGTCCACGAACAGCACGTCCGGATCCAGCGCGACCGCCGGGTACCAGGACCGGAAGACGTCGGCGACGGCCCAGTGGGTGGTGGCGGGCCGGCCGTCGAGCAGTCCGGCCGCCGCCAGCACGAAGGCACCCGTGCAGATCGACACGATGCGGGTGCCGGGCCGTACGGTCGCGAGGGCCTCGGCCACTCCCGGCGGCAGCACACGGGAGAGCCGCGAGATGTCGAACGGCGGCAGCAGCACCGTGTCCGCCGTCGCGAGGACCTCGGGGCCGTGCCCCACCGTCACCGAGAAGTCGGCGTTCGTGGCGACGGGGCCGCCGTCGACGGAGCAGGTCAGCACCTCGTAACGGTCCTGGAGCGCGCCGAGGACCCGGCTCGGGATGCCGAGCTCGAAGGGATACACCCCGTCCAGGGCGAGGACGGCGACACGGTGGACTGCGGTCATTGGCACGATCCCGTCGGAAGTTGGCATTCATGCCATGGTATCCGGAGGGGGTCTCCGGCGAGGCTGGTGCACATGACGAACCCCGCCACGAACTCCGCCACGGACTCCGCCACCATGCATGCCATCAGCCAGGACACCCACGGCACCCCCGAGGTGCTCACGCAGGTCGTCCTGCCCCGTCCCACGCCCGCCCCGGGCCAGGTCCTCGTCGCCGTCCGGGCCGCCGGGGTGAACCCGACCGACTGGAAGCACCGCGCCGCCGGCCTCTTCCTGAACCGCCTGCCGCTGGTCCTCGGCTGGGACGTCTCCGGCGTGGTCGAGGCGGTCGGCTTCGGCGTCACCCTGTTCAAGCCGGGCGACGAGGTCTTCGGGATGCTGCCCTACCCGCACGGCGTCGGCTCCCACGCCGAGTACGTGACGGGCCCCGCCCGCGCCTTCGCGCGCAAGCCCGCCGGCATCGACCACGTCCAGGCCGGCGCCCTGCCGCTCGCCGCCCTCACCGCCCACCAGGCGCTCGTCGACACCGCCGACGTCCGGCCGGGACAGCGCGTCC
Organism: Streptomyces sp. NPDC051940; assembly: GCF_040680895.1. NCBI lineage: Bacteria > Bacillati > Actinomycetota > Actinomycetes > Kitasatosporales > Streptomycetaceae > Streptomyces > Streptomyces sp. NPDC051940. The sequence goes on from NZ_JBFAXR010000061.1 coordinate 7,622, forward strand.
TGATCCACGCGGCCGCCGGCGGGGTCGGCCACCTCGCCGTCCAGATCGCCAAGTCCCGCGGCGCGTACGTCGTCGGCACCGCCAGCGCCCCCAAGCACGAGTTCGTCCGCTCCCTGGGCGCGGACGAGGTCATCGACTACCGCACCACCGACTTCCGCGACGCCGTCCGGAACATCGACGTGGTCCTCGACCCGCTCTCGGGCGACACCCGAACCCGCTCCCTCGACGTCCTGCGCCCCGGCGGCATCCTCGTCTCGATCCTGCCGGGAACGGACCCCGACGAGCCGGCGAAGGCCGCGGCCCGCGGCATCCGCGTCGAAACGCTCCTCGTAGAAGCCGACCACGCCGGCATGAACGCCATCGCCGACCTGGCCGCCACCGGCTCCCTGCGCGCACACATCGAAGCGGCCCTCCCACTGACCGACGCGGCGAAGGCACACACCCTGGGCGAGACGGGCCGGACGACGGGCAAGATCGTACTGACGGTTCCCTGACAGCGGGCAGGCCGCTCAACTTGGCCGGTGGGAGGCACAGGCCCGCCCGACCAGCACGTCCACCCTCGGGTAACGTGCGGCTCCGTATGGCGCCCCGTCCAAGGAGAAAGACCCCGTGACCACCGCGAACAACCCGCGCGAGAGCTACTACGAGCGGACGGGCGAGCACCGCTACAAGCCCACGGCTCACGCGGGCGGGGCCTGGAACGCCGACGAACAGCACTTCAGCCCGCTCGCCGGGCTGATCGCGCACGAGCTCGACCGCCACCTCGCGCAGCGCCCCGGGAACCTGGTGCTCACCCGGATCAGTTACGACATCCTCGGCTTCCTCGCCCTCGACGAGTGCGAGATCACGGTCACCACCCTCCGCCCCGGCCGGACCATCGAACTGCTCGAAGCCGTGGCGGTCATCGGCGCCCGCCCGGTCGTCCGCGCCCGCGCCTGGCTGATGGCCCCGCTGGACTCGTCCTCCGTCGCGGACAGCCCCGTCGACCCGCTCCCCGCCCCCGACGCACTCGCCCCCTGGGCGATGGACGAGGAATGGGACGGCGGCTACGTCTCCTCCCTCGACGTCCGCCGCACGCCCCCGTCCCGCAGGGGCCGCACGGCGGCGTGGGTGTCCGCTCGCGTCGACCTGGTCGCGGGCGAGCCGATCAGCCCTCTCGCCTCATACGTCGCACTGGTCGACACCGCCAACGGCATCGCCGTCCAGCAGGACCCCACCGCGTGGATGTTCCCGAACCTCGACCTGACCGTCCACCTGCACCGGCAGCCGCAGGGCCCCTGGACCGGCCTGGACACCACGGTCACCTTCGGCCCCACCGGGCAGGGGCTCACCAGCAGCGTCCTGCACGACGTCCACGGACCCGTGGGCCGCGCCGAGCAGATACTCACGGTCCGCCCACTGCCGCACGGCTGAGCCGGCCGACGCGATTCGTCAGTCGCCGCCCGTCGCATCCGCCCAGGTGCGGCAGCGTGGCCTCAGCCCGCGACCGTGGTCCGGGTAGCCCCGCCGGGTTGTCAGTGGCAGCTGCTTCCATGACGCCATGAGCACTGTGCACGAGGTTGCCGCCCTCCTCCCCGACCCCGACCGACTCCGTGCCGATCTGCGCGCACTGGCCGTCCTGGACGCGGTGATCGGCGGCGATCCGCGCTTCTGCGAGTACACCTTCGACCCCGCCTGGGGCCCCGGTGAGGAGGCGGCCCTGATGAACAACGGCTCGGGGGACGACTTCTCCGTCCAGTTCACCCCGGCCGGCGTACTCATACGCGGCTTCGACCACGAGTCGGCGATGAGTCCGTACGGGACGGACGACGAGCAGGTCTGGCCCGGCGTCATCGACGAAGTGCCCGCGGCGCTGCGCCCGCTCCTGGACGAGCCTTCCTTCTACGACGAGGGCATCGACGCCCTGCGGGTCACGGCCTGCCTGTGGCGGGAGACCGGCGACACCGCCTGGCGCACCGGCTCAGCCATCACCTTCCCCGCCGACACCGAGGACCCGGACGGCTCCGGCTTCCTCTTCCGTCTCCTCACCGACCGCTCCCCCGAGGCCGTCCAGTCCCACTTCGAGGACTACTACGAGCGCCCCGTCCCCCTCGACGCCATCCACCACGTCCTCACCGGACGCCCCCTCACCCTTGCGATCGCCGGGGCCCTCAACCCGGCCGCCCTCCCAGGCAGCGCACTGCTCCAAGGGATCGCCGCGCACCCCGAGGTCGCCTCCCACCTGTCCGGTAACGGCGACCCCACCCTTGCCCGCACCGACCCGACCAACTGATCGCCGAGCACCTCGCCGGGGCTCAGACGCTCGCCACCGGTCCAGCAGCCGTCCGGGGCCATCGGACGGCGGCTACGCGGCGTGGGTGTCCGCACTGCGGAGAATGTACTGATCGTCACCGAAGACCGCCGAGATCTGAAGCTGCCCGCCCAGCGCCTGCACGTAGCGCGCGATGACCTCCACCGTGGAGACCTCGCCGCGCTCGATCTGCGACACCCTGCTCTTGGTCACCTCCATGCGCTCGGCCAGCTCCGCCTGCGTGAGCCCCTGCGCCTCACGCCGTTCCGCCAGGCGATGGCCGTCGATGTAGGCCTGGTTGCGCCGACGAGCCTCCGCGACACCCTGTTCGCCACCAGCGCCGGCCACAATGCCCGCGCGCACCTCGCTCCACTTCCGCGTCCCGGTCACTGCGCCGCCTCCTCTGCTTCGCGCTCCTTCAGGTACTCCGCGTACAACTCCTCAGCCAGCGGAATGGTCCGCCCGTACCAGCCCGACCAGTCACCCGACTTGTCCCCGCCGATCAACAGGATCGCCGAGCGCCACGGATCGAACGCGAACACGATCCGGACCTCCGAGCGCCCCGCGGAGCCTGGACGCAGCTCCTTGAGATTGTGGACCTGCGAGCCCTCCAGCCGGTCCATCAACGGACGCCCCAGCCCGGGACCGGCCTCGGCGAGCCGGTCGATCGCATCGACCACCTCCGCCTTCGACCCTTCGTCCAGCGCTTCGACCCAGGCCAGACAATGGTCCGTGATGCGGATCTCCCATTCCTCCACATCCGCGAGTGTAGCAAATCCTCTACCTGCTAGCGGCGGTGCCAGCGCCGGGAATCCCGCGCCGCCCCAACGCCTCATCCGCGCCTGTCCTACTTACCCAGCTACGACGGCGCCACCGGCGGAGGCATGACCATCGCTCACGCTGATCCACTTCGCCTACTGGCCGTCACCCACACCTTCGCCGCGCTGCGGCTGCTGCCGATGAGCAACCGCGACAAGGACACCGAAGCCCTCGCCCTACGCCACCAGATCAACATCTTTGAACGACAACTCGGTGCTCACAAACCCGCCTTCAGACCCGCTGATCGCACTTTCCTGGCCACCCTGCTCCGCCCATGCCCCGGCCCGCGTTGCGCTACCTGCACCTTCTCGTCCAACTTGACACTGCGCTGCACCGGCAAAACAGCACTGGGCCGACCGCCGAACCCGACACCATGCGCTTCGCCTCTACCACCCGCCCGCCTAGCGAAACCGACCTCCTCGACGGGAGCAGAGCTCAATCTCAGCAATCTCATGACATGAAGATCCGAAGTCAGCCTCCGCCGACTTGAATGTGAGCCGCTCCATTCTCCACGTCATCGAGATGAACGATAATATCCGGAATGGACAGGGAGTGCATCAGGGCCTCTGTGGGAACCTTAATACTGCCCCCCATGCGCGTGGTCAGACAGGGAAAAGATCCCGCTCTCACCATTCGGTATGCAGCAGATTTAGCGATCCCCAACGCCTCGGCAGCAGCGGAGAGGTCAACCAATTTGGGGTAGAAGTCAGAGATGTAGTAGTAATAGCTGTGGCCCGCAACCCACGTACGGGCCAGCATCGCCTCCGTCACGAGGATGCCACGCAAGCCCTGACGACGCCCCTCTCGAAGGTCCTCGTGGTAGCGGTTAACTACTTCAGCGAGTCCATGCCTCTGCCATAGCGCCCCTGTGCGTTCGCCTCGGATCTGCTCTGCGACAGCGGAATCCTTCGGGTCAGCATCGTGGATAATCGACGACGCTTTTAGCGCGGAGTCCAAATCGGACTCTTCGAAGGCCAACAAAGCCTCTACGTTACCGCTGAGCCTTTCGCTCCCATGAACACTTGCACGTCGATACGCAGCATTGATAGCCGCCTTGACCATAAGTGTGGGAATTTCTCGTGGGGGAACGTCCTTCGCCGTCTCCTCCCAAACGTTAAGGGCGGCTTCGAACATGTCTGATCGAACGTCCCTCAAGTCGCAATAGAACTCCCGAGAGATTGACCACGAGCGTGCACGAAGGAAAGGGGTGAGACAATCGACAACGATCATCCGCCACTTGCTGTCCCCACGCACGTCAGAAAGGCGCCCCATGGCCACCATGGATTCCCATAGTTGAGACGGCTTTCGTGCCGCTCTTGCAGATACAGCCCGGGATCGGAACTTCGCGTAGTCCGGGTGCTGCTTTATCCGACACTCTCGCACGTCGTCCACGTGCACACAGAGCGGCCCTTCACCGCAAACACTACGGACATACGCTGCTATGCAGTCGAAGACGTCAGGTGCCATCTGCGCTCCAAAGTTTAGCCTCTAAGGCCCGCAGGATATTTCGCACTGTCCGGCGCTTCGGCTCGAGAGCACATTAATGCTAAATCTGATCACTGCTGCCACTTGCGAGTTGCGATGACGGCAGCAGCTGACGAATCCCTTTCGAGTCGGGCTAGAACTACGTGGCTCGCCAACGCTGTCGCCTCCAGGGAAGGCGGTATGTGTTCGGCCCGATCCAGGAGTCTGCTTCGGAATCGGGATGAAGCCGTAGAGATAGACAGCCACCGGGTTGTCTATGGCGAACAAGGCGTCCAGGCCTCCGCGTTGCGCGCGTGAACTCTTGTATCGCCAGCTGGTTCGCCGCGCGGTTCGCACCACAGGCGGACGCCGCAGCGAAGGCTTGTCGGGGCTCACTCGCGAGGAGTAGTCAAGTAGCCAGCGCCCCGGCGTCGTGGTCGGTCTGACCGCCAGCATCAAACCGATACCCGGACCAGGTCGCCGACCTCCGTCCGCCAGGTCGAGACCTGGTCGTGCGTGGGGCCGAGCTCGTACTGGTGGTAGTGGCACCCCAGGCACAGTGCGACCAGACGGTCTTGGCGCGGCACGCGGTCTCCGGCGCGGCCTAGCGGCACAGACACAGCATGTTGGCCCGGGTGGTGGCCGTGAGCCCCGACACCACGGTCTCCAGCGCAGGGTCGACGGCAATCGCCACAGCCGGTCGGCGTCAGCAGGAGCTCATCGACGGAAGTGACTAGGACGATTCCTGTAGACGGCTGGCAGGCCGCGCCCCGTCGGCCCGGAGTGCCGGCTCACGGCAGGTGCGCACCAGAGGTCAGACCAGACGATCGCAGTCATCGAAAGCGGACGAGACATCCCGGGCGGCCGTCCGCAGCAAGACGGCTCACGCCACAAAGATCGTTCCAACCCAGTAGAAATGCGGCAACGGGGAGTCCCGACCATACTCAACCAACCCAGGTCAGGGCTCTGAACTGCGGAAACGCTACAGCCGCCCGCCAGCGGGCCAAGCCTGTACCTTCTGCTGGAACTATACGAATCAGCCTAGAGAAACCCCCTCTGACCTGCACATCTGCTGACCAGAGGGGGAACCTCCACGGCTATCAAACGTTGAACCGGAACTCCACCACATCCCCGTCCTGCATCACGTACTCCTTGCCCTCCATCCGCGCCTTGCCCGCCGCGCGGGCGTCGGCGACCGAGCCGGTCGTGACGAGGTCGGTGAAGGAGATGACCTCCGCCTTGATGAAGCCCTTCTGGAAGTCCGTGTGGATCACGCCCGCCGCCTCGGGGGCCGTGGCGCCCTTCTTGATGGTCCAGGCGCGGGACTCCTTCGGGCCCGCCGTGAGGTACGTCTGCAGGCCCAGGGTGTTGAAGCCGACGCGGGCGAGGGTGGCCAGGCCCGGCTCCTCGGCGCCGACGGACTCCAGGAGTTCCAGGGCGTCCGCGTCGTCCAGCTCCGCGAGGTCCTGCTCCAGCTTGGCGTTCAGGAAGATCGCCTCCGCCGGGGCGACCAGGGCGCGCTGCTCGTCCTTGAAGCCCTCGTCCGTCAGCTCCTCCTCGTCCACGTTGAAGACGTAGAGGAAGGGCTTCGTCGTGAGCAGGTGCAGGTCGTGCAGGAGGGCGGCGCGCTCCGAGCCCTGGACGATGCCGACCGAGAAGAGCGTGGTGCCCTCCTCCAGGATCTTCTGGGCCTCCTCGACCGCGGCCACCTTCGGGGCCACGTCCTTCTTGATCCGCGACTCCTTCTGCAGGCGCGGGAGGACCTTCTCGATGGTCTGGAGGTCGGCGAGGATCAGCTCGGTGTTGATCGTCTCGATGTCGTCCTTCGGCGAGACCTTGCCGTCGACGTGGACGACGTTCTCGTCCCGGAAGGCGCGGATCACCTGGCAGATCGCGTCCGACTCGCGGATGTTCGCCAGGAACTTGTTGCCCAGGCCCTCGCCCTCCGACGCGCCGCGGACGATGCCGGCGATGTCGACGAAGTCGACCGTGGCGGGAAGGATCCGCTGGGAGCCGAAGATCTCGGCGAGCTTGTCGAGGCGGGCGTCCGGCACGCCGACGACGCCGACGTTCGGCTCGATCGTGGCGAACGGGTAGTTGGCCGCCAGGACGTCGTTCTTGGTCAGGGCGTTGAAGAGGGTCGACTTGCCGACATTGGGCAGACCGACGATTCCGATCGTGAGCGACACGTGGCGACTTCCCGGGACGGGTACTGGCGTACGAATGACATTCCTGCCCGGCAATTCTACGGGCGCCCGGGCAGGGGCGGCGCCCCGCGCCCGTCCGGACAGCAGTCCGACACAGCCAGCCAATCGGACCATCGCGGATGTTTCCCGCCGTTTCGGGCCCTACGGTGGACAAGTGCAGCATCACAGTACGGGTACACCGCATCACGCCGAGCATCACCGACGCCCCGCCCGCGGCCGGCTCCCCCGGCCCGCCCGCAGCGAATCCTCCCCCCGGATGGGGACCGGGGCCGCGGGGCCCACACCGCCCGCGGTCCACCGGGTCCGCCCCCGCCGCTCCGTACCGCCCGTGGTGGAGACCCTCCTCGCACCGCCCGGGCCCCGGCTCACCGCGCTGGGCGCGGGGCTGATGGCCGTCGGCGCGATGCTCCTCACGGGGCTGCTGCTCGCCCTGCTGGACGCGCACGCGCCGGTCTTCTTCGGGGTCGTCTTCGTGCTGGTGTGCCTGCTGACCGCCGCCTGGGTGCGCCCCCTGGACGCCGTCACCGCCCCGGTCGCGATGCCGATCGCCTTCGCCGTGGGGGTCCTGGCCACCGGCGACGGCAGCGGCGGGGCCACCGGCCATCTGATGGCCGCCGGCACGGAGCTGGCCCTGCAGGCGCCCTGGCTGTACGCCGGGACGATGCTGGCCGGCGGTGTCGCCCTGGTGCGCCGGCTGGCGCTGCTGGCCGTACGGCACGCCCGCCGCGCGGAGCGGACCGGGCGTGCCAACGGGTCCGCTACTCGTCTCCCGCCAGCGCAGCGGCCGCCTCGGCCCTGAGGTCGCGGCGCAGCTCCTTCGGCAGCGAGAACGTGATCGACTCCTCGACCGGCTGCACGACGTCCACATCGCCGTAACCGCGCTCGGCCAGCCACTCCAGCACGCCGTCGACCAGCACCTCCGGTACGGAGGCGCCCGAGGTGACGCCGACCGTGGTGACGCCCTCCAGCCAGGCCTCGTCGGCCTCCTCGGCGCCGTCGACCAGGTACGAGGCCCGGGCGCCGGCGTTGAGGGCGACCTCGACCAGACGCTTGGAGTTCGAGGAGTTCTGCGAGCCGACGACGATGACGAGGTCGGAGTCGGCGCCGAGCATCTTCACCGCGACCTGGCGGTTCTGCGTGGCGTAGCAGATGTCGTCGGACGGCGGGCTGATCAGGTTCGGGAACTTCTCCTGCAGGCGCTCGACCGTCTCCATCGTCTCGTCGACGGAGAGCGTGGTCTGCGACAGCCACACGATCTTGTCGGGGTCGCGGACCTCGACCTTGGCCACGTCGTCCGGGCCGTCGACCAGGGTGATGTGCTCGGGGGCCTCGCCGGTGGTGCCGATGACCTCCTCGTGGCCCTCGTGGCCGATCAGGAGGATGTCGTAGTCCTCGTTGGCGAAGCGCACGGCCTCCTTGTGCACCTTGGTGACCAGGGGGCAGGTGGCGTCGATGGTCGCGAGCTTCCCGCGCCGGGCCTCCTCGTGCACCTCCGGGGAGACGCCGTGCGCGGAGAACATCACGATGTTGCCCGGCGGCACCTCCTCGGTGCGCTCGACGAAGACGGCGCCCTTACGCTCCAGCATCTTCACGACGTACTTGTTGTGCACGATCTCGTGCCGGACGTAGACCGGCGCCCCGTACTGCTTGAGCGCCTCCTCGACGGCGATCACCGCGCGGTCGACACCCGCGCAGTAGCCGCGCGGGGCGGCGAGGAGTACCCGGCGGGCGGAAGCAGCTGCTGCAGTCATGCGTCCCATCGTACGGAACGGGTCCGACGGCCCGGCATGCGCGCGGGAGCTGCAGCGCGCCTGTGACACGCCCCGGCGCTGCGCGTTGCCGCCCGCACGCCCCGCGTTGCCGCCCGCACGCCCCACGCCGATGATCGTTGACGTGATCCCGCACGCCGTCGGCGACACCTCGCTGAGGAGGTCCCTGTCGTTCCGGGACCTCCTCGTGTACGGGCTGCTGTTCATCGCCCCCATGGCCCCCGTCGGCATCTTCGGGACGCTGTACGCCGACAGCCGCGGCGCCGTCGCTCTGGTGTACGTCGTGGCGACCGTGGCCATGGGGCTGACGGCCTACTCGTACGCGCAGATGGTGCGGGTCGTGCCGGAGGCCGGTTCGGTGTTCGCGTACGCCCGCACCGGGCTCGGCGAGGGGGCGGGCTTCCTGGCCGGGTGGCTGCTCCTGCTGGACTACCTCTTCGTCCCGGCCGTCGCGTACCTCTTCTCCGGCATCGCGGTGCACGCCCTCGTGCCGGGGATCCCCGTCTGGCTGTGGACCTCGGCGGCGATCGTCGTGACGAGCGCGCTGAACATGACCGGCGTGCGCGCCGCCGCGCGTGTGGGGCTCGCGGTGCTGGCCGCGGAGCTGGCGGTGCTGGCGACGTTCGTCGTGGCGGCGTGCGCGGCCCTGGTGCGGGACGGGCCCGCGCGCGGGTGGCTGGAGCCGTTCACCGGGAGCGGGGCGTTCTCGCCGGGCGCGGTGCTCGGCGGGGTGTCCATCGCCGTGCTGTCGTATCTGGGCTTCGAGTCCATCGCGAACTTCGCGGAGGAGGTCGACGACAGGTCCCGCCACCACCGGACCCACGGCGAACGCGCCGCCCGCGCCCTGCTCGTCGCGCTCACCGTCGCCGGCCTGCTCTTCGTCCTGCAGTCCTATCTGGCCGCCCTCCTCTACCCGGACGACTACACCGCCCTCGTCGAGGACCCCGGTCTGCGCGACCCCGCGTTCTACGACGCCGCCGAGGCGGGCGTCGGCCACTGGCTGCACAACCTGGTCGCCCTCAGCAAGGCCGTCGGCGCCGCGTTCTCCGGCCTGGCCGCGCAGGCCGCCGCCGCACGGACGGTGTACGCCATGGCCCGCGAGGGCCGGCTGCCCCGCGCCCTGGCCCGGCTGGACGCGGGGTCCGGGGTGCCGCGCCGGGCGGTGGTCCTGAGCGCGGCGCTGGCGGCGGCCACGGCCCTGTGGGCGTCCGGGCACGCGCAGGGGCTCGGCCGGGTGGTCGCGGTGGTGAACCTCGGGGCGCTGGGCGCGTTCGCCCTGCTGCACGTGGCGGTCTTCGGCCTCTTCCACGTCCGCCGGGCGGGCGGGGCGGCCCCGCATCCGGTCAAGCATCTGCTGGTCCCGCTGCTCGGGCTGGCGGTGTGCGTGGCGGTGATCACGGAGGCGCAGTACGAGGCGCTGGTCGTGGGCGCGGTGTGGCTGGCGGCGGGGCTGGCCGTGCTGGGGTGGCGGCGGGTTCGCGCGGACCAGTGACGCGCGCCGCCCGCACCCGCCGGGCGCGGCGGCGGTGTCGGCACCACGCACTAGCCTGGGGCGTCATGGCCATCAACTCAGCCGAGACGCCCTTCCCCGTCGGCGAGGTCTCACGCAAGATCGGCGGCTGGATCGACCGGCTCGGCGCGGTCTGGGTCGAGGGGCAGATCGTCCAGCTCTCCCGGCGCCCCAACGCCGGCGTGGTGTTCATGACGCTGCGCGACCCGTCGTACGACATCTCCCTGACGGTCACCTGCTACCGCCAGGTCTTCGACGCGGTCGCCGACGCCGTGCACGAGGGCTCGCGGATCGTCGTCTTCGCCAAGCCCGTCTGGTACGCGAAGAACGGCAGCCTGTCGCTGCGCGCGACGGAGATCCGCCTCGTCGGGATGGGCGAGCTGCTGGCGCGCCTCGAGCAGCTGAAGAAGGCGCTGACGGCGGAGGGGCTGTTCGCCCCGGAGCGCAAGAAGCCGCTGCCGTTCCTGCCGCGCCGCGTCGGCCTGGTCACCGGGCGGGCGTCGGCGGCCGAGCGGGACGTGCTGGAGACCGCGCGGCACCGGTGGCCGGCCGTGCGCTTCGAGGTGCGGCCGGTGGCCGTGCAGGGCGTGCACGCGGTGCCGCAGGTGATCAAGGCCGTACAGGAGCTGGACGGCCATCCGGACGTCGACGTGATCATCATCGCCCGCGGCGGCGGCAGCGTGGAGGACCTGCTGCCCTTCTCCGACGAGACCCTGATCCGCGCGGTGGCCGCCTGCCGTACGCCGGTGGTGTCCGCGATCGGGCACGAGCCCGACAACCCGCTGCTGGACTACGTCGCCGACCTGCGCTCCCGTACGCCCACGCACGCCGCGAAGGACACCGTGCCGGACGTGGGCGAGGAGCACGCGCGCATCCAGCAGCTGCGCGACCGGGCGCTGCGCGTGGTCACCGGCCGCCTGGAGCGCGAGGAGCGGGGGCTGGAGGACTGGATGACCAGGCCGTCGATAGCGGACCCGCACTGGATCGTGGAGGACCGGGCGGAGGAGGTCGACGCCCTGCTGGGCCGCAGCCGGCGCACGCTGTCGCATCTGCTGGACCGCGCGGAGTCGGATCTGGCGCACACGCACGCCCGGGTGGTGGCGCTGTCCCCGGCGGCCACCCTGAAGCGCGGGTACGCGGTGCTGCAGCGGGCGGACGGGTCGGTGGTCCGGGAGCCTTCGGAGGTCGCGGCCGGCGAGGCGCTGCGGGCGCGGGTGTCCGGGGGCGAGTTCGGGGTCGAGGTGACGCGGGAGGGGTGAGCCCGCGGGGGCGGTGCCCCAGGCGCCGGAGTGGCGCCGGGCGTGGCAACGGAAGTTGCGCCAGGAATCGCCCTCACTCGTCCTCGTCCGGCTCCTCGTCCTCGTCTTCCTCCCCCTCGAAGCCCTCCCCGCCCTCCTCGGCCAGCGCCGCGTCCAGCCGCTCGCGGGCGCCCTCGAGCCACTGGCGGCAGAGCCGGGCCAGCTCCTCGCCGCGCTCCCAGAGCGCCAGCGACTCCTCGAGCGTCGCGCCACCGGCCTCCAGCCTGCGTACGACCTGGATCAGCTCGTCGCGAGCCTGTTCGTAGCCGAGCGCGCTCCGGTCTTCCGTCTCCGTCATGGGCGCAAGCCTAGGGGGTGGGGCGGACAACGCCGGGGCGCGGCGGGCGGTGCGCGGACGTACGGGGCCCGCGCGGCCGGGCCCCGGATGTGAGCTTCTTCATCCACCCCACCCCTTTAGTTGAAGGTTCACCTTCTTCGGCGTACCGTTGCGGATGCAAGTTGTTTAATCCTGAACTATTGAGGTGTCCTCCCCCATGCCCCTCGCACTCGACCCCGCCGCTCAGGACCTGCTCTTCCGCCAGGCCCGCACCGCCAACGCCTTCACCGACGAGCCCGTCACCGACGAGCAGGTCCAGGCGATCTACGACCTGGTGAAGTACGCCCCCACGGCGTTCAACCAGCAGCCCCTGCGCGTGATCCTCGTCCGCTCCCCCGAGGCCCGTGAGCGCCTCGCCGCCCACCTGGGCGACGGCAACAAGGCCAAGACCCTGGCCGCGCCGCTGACCGCGATCCTGGTCGCCGACAACGAGTTCCACGAGGAGCTGCCGGCCCAGTTCCCGGCGTTCCCGCAGGCCAAGGACATGTTCTTCAGCGAGCGCCCGGTCCGCGAGCGCTCCGCCTCCTTCAACGCCGCGCTGCAGGCGGGCTACTTCATCGTCGGCGTCCGCGCCGCCGGCCTGGCCGCCGGCCCGATGACCGGGTTCGACGCGGAGGGCATCAACAAGGAGTTCCTCGACGGCGACCACCACGTCCTCGCCGTCGTCAACATCGGCAAGCCGGGTGAGGACGCCTTCCACCCGCGCGGCCCGCGCCTGGCGTACGAGCAGGTCGTCACGACCGTCTGAGGCTCCGCACGGAAAACGGCCGCCGGCCGCACCCCCTCCCCTGAGGTGCGGCCGGCGGCCGTTTCAGATCACGAACGCGAACGCTTGGGCTCAGCCCTGTTCCGGCGACGCCACCAGCGCCTCCGCCATGCCCTTCAGCTCCTCCATCGGCGCCGTTCCGGTCACCACGGTCACGCCGTTCGCGTCCCGCTTGACCAGGGCGTCGTACTTCGCGCCCTCGTAGCGCTCCCACGCCGCGCCGGCCACCTGCTCGGTGCCGGTCCGGTCCGCCTTGAAGGTCACCCTCCGCACGAACACGTCCGGATTCTCGGCGGACTGCTCCACGCCGATGTACTCCTCGCCCGCGGTGACGAACCCCAGATGCCACTGCGGCCCGAACTCGCCCTGCGGCGTGTACCGCACGGACGTCGCCCGTACGCCCGCCGGCGCGCCCAGCGGCGGGGCCAGCACGGTGTACGGGGCGACGCGGCCTGCCTGGGTGAACTCCTGGGAGTAGCTGACGGGGCGGACGGGATCCGCGTCGTCGTCGTGCGGGATCAGCACCAGCCATACCGCGCCCGCGAGGGCGCAGGTCACCAGCAGCGACAACACCAGGTTGCGGACGGTCTGCTTGGCGGCACGGGAGGAGACACGGTTCTGCGACACGCGTCCATCGTCCCCTATCGCCGGGCCGGGTCCGCGCGAGGGGGGTGTGAGGCGCGCCCCGGGGCGGTGTGAGGTGCGTCTCGACCCGGTGTGAGAGGCGTCCCACGGGGCCGCTCATCCGTGGGGCCCTCTGCTCATAGTGGCGAAGAACAGATATGGTCATAGGACCCTCACCCTCCGGGCGCGCCGGATCAGAAAGGCACAGACCATGACGGATACGACTCATCACATGCCGCAGCAGCTTGAGGTGAGCCCGGAGGCGCCTGACCGCAACCTCGCCCTGGAGCTGGTACGCGTCACCGAGGCCGCCGCGATGTCCGCGGGCCGCTGGGTCGGCCGCGGCGACAAGAACGGCGCGGACGGCGCGGCCGTACGGGCGATGCGCACCCTCATCTCGACCGTGTCGATGAACGGCGTCGTCGTCATCGGCGAGGGCGAGAAGGACAACGCGCCGATGCTCTTCAACGGCGAGCGGGTCGGCGACGGCACGGGCGCGGAGTGCGACGTGGCCGTGGACCCGGTCGACGGCACGACGCTGACCGCCAAGGGCATGGCCAACGCGGTCTCGGTGATGGCGGTCGCCGAGCGCGGCAGCATGTTCGACCCGTCGGCCGTCTTCTACATGGACAAGCTCGTCACCGGCCCGGACGCGGCGGAGTTCGTCGACATCGACGCCCCCGTCGAGACCAACATCCGGCGGGTCGCGAAGGCCAAGGGCAGCACCCCGCAGGACGTCACCGTGGTGGTGCTGGACCGGCCGCGGCACGACGGCATCGTGCGCGAGATCCGGGAGACCGGCGCGCGCATCAAGTTCATCTCCGACGGCGACGTGGCCGGCGCGATCATGGCGGTCCGCGAGGGCACCGGCGTCGACCTGATGCTGGGCATCGGCGGCACGCCGGAGGGCGTCATCGCGGCCTGCGCCATCAAGTGCCTCGGCGGCACGTTCCAGGGCAAGCTGTGGCCGAAGGACGAGGCCGAGAAGAAGCACGCGCTGGACGTCGGCCACGACCTCGACCGCGTGCTGTTCGTGGACGACCTGGTCAACGGGGAGAACGTCTTCTTCGTCGCCACCGGCATCACGGACGGCGACCTGCTGCGCGGCGTGCGCTACCGCGCGGAGACGGCGTACACCCAGTCGCTGGTCATGCGGTCCAAGAGCGGCACGATCCGGCAGATCGACTCCGAGCACAAGCTGTCGAAGCTGCGCGCGTACTCGGCCGTCGACTTCGACCGCGCGCACTGAGCGCCTCCGGCGGCTAGCGGACTGCCGGGGGCTCCGCCCCCGGACCACCGTCCTGAGAGCGGCCGGTCAGACGGAGCAAACAGCGGACGGGCCGGGGTTTCCCCGGCCCGTCCGCTGTGCGTCTAGCCCGCCTGCGCGACGTCCGCCGCGGGCGCTCCCGTCCTCCGCCTGCGGCGGGAGAGCACCACCCGGCGCTCCGCCGCGGTGAGGCCGCCCCAGACGCCGTACGGCTCGGGCTGCAGCAGCGCGTGCTCGCGGCACTCCAGCATCACCGGGCAGCGCGCGCACACGCGTTTGGCCGCCGCCTCACGGGAGAGCCGGTCGGCGGTGGGTTCCTTGGAGGGGGCGAAGAACAGTCCGGCCTCATCACGCCGGCAGGCCGCGTCGACATGCCAGGGGCCGTCATCATCCGGCGTACGCGTTCGCTGCCGCGGCACCGCGGTGGTGGGGACATCGCGCAGTGTCTGATGATGCGGGAGTTGCAGCACGGTCTACTCCTGACGACAGCGATGGCGAATCAGGCGGTCTCGGTCTCGCTGCCCGGCCCCGGGTGCTTCGGCCGTGTGACGCGGCAAGACGATGCGACAAGTCCTACCCGCTGTACGCGCTCCTATGCGTGCGGTTGCGACGCGTGTGGAAAGGGGGAGCGCCCGCGCGTCGTGATCCGGCGGACCCCCGCGGGTCCGCGCGGGATCAGTGACCGGTGTGCTTGCGCAGCCGGTCGGAGAGGTCCTTGACGACCTTCCCCCGCTTCGGCTTCGCGTCCACGCCGCCCATGACCGCCACGCCCTCGATGATCACCACGGGCGCGCCCGGCTCGACTGCCTCCATGGCCTTCACGTCGAAGCCGCCCATGATGCCGATGCCCGACTCCCTGAGCGTGATGTTCTCCGGTACGCGGATGCTGACGCCGCCGCAGAGGGAGAACGTGTTGATCACGACCGTCTGGTGCTCGAAGATCGCCTCGGTGAGGTCGATGTCCACGCCGCCGAAGATGGCGACCGCGTTGATGCGGGCCGGGACGCGCCAGCGGCCCTTGCGGACGGAGCCGCCGAAGATGGCGACGAGGTTCTGCTTTGCGGCCGTGGCGGGGCTCGCGCCCCACGCGTAGGCGGACGGCTGCTGCGGGCCGGGCGCCTCGGGACGTCCGGCGGGCAGGTCGGCGACGTACCGCTCCAGTTCGGCCACGGTCTTCGCGCCGTACACGCCCTCGATCCGCTCGGAGTGCTCCTCGGCGTCGAGGCGGCCCTCCGCGAGCGCCTCGCGCAGGATCTCCGCGACCCGGTCGCGGTCCGCGTCCGAGGCGCGCAGGACCGCGGGCGCGGGCGCCTCCGGCGCCTTCTCCATGTCCACGGGGGCGGGCTTGTCGAGGGGTGCGGGCGTCGAGTCAGTCACGCACACCAGCGTAGTCAAACGCGATACATCGTGACTAGTGGGGAGAACCCCTAGGGGTTCGGCCGTTGTCCACAGGGCGCGCGTTGTCCACAGGCGACCGACCTCACACCGACCCGGCTCCGGCGCCGCTCTACCCTGGTACAGCCAGTCGAAGCCGCCTGCGACGAAGAAACCGAAGAGGAAGCCCCCTCATGCCGGAGTTTGCCTACACCGACCTCCTCCCCCTCGGCGAGGACACCACCGAGTACCGCCTCGTCACCGCCGAGGGCGTCTCGACCGTCGAGGGACCGGACGGCCGCACCTTCCTCAAGGTCGAGCCGGAGGCGCTGCGCAAGCTCGCGGAGGAGGCGATGCACGACATCTCGCACTACCTCCGCCCGGCCCACCTCACCCAGCTGCGCAGGATCTGCGACGACCCCGAGGCCAGCCCGAACGACAAGTTCGTCGCCCTCGACCTGCTGAAGAACGCGAACATCGCGGCGGCGGGCGTGCTGCCGATGTGCCAGGACACCGGCACCGCGATCGTGATGGGCAAGCGCGGCCAGAACGTCCTGACCCAGGGCGGCGACGAGGAGGCGCTCTCGCGCGGCGTGTACGACGCGTACACCCGGCTCAACCTGCGCTACTCGCAGATGGCCCCGCTGACCATGTGGGACGAGAAGAACACCGGCTCCAACCTCCCCGCGCAGATCGAGCTGTACGCCGCGGACGGCGGCGCGTACAAGTTCCTGTTCATGGCGAAGGGCGGCGGCTCGGCCAACAAGTCCTTCCTCTACCAGGAGACGAAGGCCGTCCTGAACGAGGCCTCCATGATGAAGTTCCTGGAGGAGAAGATCCGCTCCCTCGGTACGGCCGCGTGCCCGCCGTACCATCTCGCGATCGTCGTCGGCGGTACGTCGGCGGAGTACGCGCTGAAGACGGCCAAGTACGCCTCGGCGCACTACCTCGACGAGCTGCCCACGGCGGGCTCACCGACGGGCCACGGTTTCCGCGACGTGGAGCTGGAGGAGAAGGTCTTCGAGCTGACCCAGAAGCTGGGGATCGGCGCCCAGTTCGGCGGCAAGTACTTCTGCCACGACGTCCGCGTGGTCCGCCTCCCCCGCCACGGCGCGTCCTGCCCGGTCGCCATCGCGGTGTCCTGCTCGGCGGACCGCCAGGCCCTGGCGAAGATCACCCCCGAGGGCGTCTTCCTGGAGCAGCTGGAGAAGGACCCGGCGCGCTTCCTGCCCGACACGACCGACGCCGAATTGACTGGCGGCTCCGCCGCGGGCCTGGACGAGGGCGAGGTCGTCCGGATCGACCTCAACCGCCCGATGGACGAGATCCTCGCCGAGCTCACCAAGTACCCGGTCAAGACCCGCCTCTCCCTCACCGGCCCGCTCGTCGTCGCCCGCGACATCGCGCACGCGAAGATCAAGGAGCGGCTGGACGCGGGCGAGGAGATGCCGCAGTACCTGAAGGACCACCCGGTGTACTACGCCGGCCCGGCGAAGACCCCCGAGGGCTACGCCTCGGGCTCCTTCGGCCCGACGACGGCCGGCCGGATGGACGCGTACGTCGAGCAGTTCCAGGCGGCGGGCGGCTCGAAGGTCATGCTCGCCAAGGGCAACCGCTCCCAGCAGGTCACGGACGCGTGCTCCTCGCACGGCGGCTTCTACCTCGGCTCGATCGGCGGTCCGGCGGCGCGCCTCGCGCAGGACTGCATCAAGAAGGTCGAGACGGTGGAGTACGCGGAGCTGGGCATGGAGGCGGTCTGGCGGATCGAGGTCGAGGACTTCCCGGCGTTCGTCGTCGTCGACGACAAGGGCAACGACTTCTTCAGCCCGCAGCAGCTCGCCCCGACCTTCACCAGCATCCCCGTCCGGGGCCCCGGTCTCGGCTGACCGCGGACCTGCGACCACGCACAGAGCCCCCGGCGGACGCCGGGGGCTCTGTGCGTTCGGTCGCCGTAAGCCCCGGTGGGCCCGCGGTCAGGCGGCCGGCGGCACGTAGCGGAACAGCCCGAGTTCGCGGACGCGCGGTACGGCCCGGGAACCGGTGATCCGGAGCCGGACGCGGGTCGTCGTCACCGGCGCGGTCAGCGCCAGGATGCGGCGGAATCCGATGGTGGTGCCGGAGGCGACGGCAGCCCACGCACCGGAGCCCTCGTCCCACGCCTCCACCGTGAACGCCTCCACGCGCTGCCCCTCCTCGATCCGCTCGGCCAGCCGAATCCGGTCGAAGGTGCGGGCCTCGGGCAGAGCCAGCTCCGCGGTGCCGGTGACGTCGCCGCCGTCCGGGGACCAGGCGGTGTCCGCGCGCCCGTCGTTGAGCCCGGGGGCCCCGCTCGCTCCGGCGGCGAGGTCCGCTCCGTCTGCGTCGTAGGTGGCGGCCAGGGACGCGCCCAGCCCGGCCAGGGAGGCGACGTCCGCGTCGGGGATCCGGCCGTCGGTCGCCGGGGGCGCGTTGAGCAGCAGCAGGGAGTTGCGGCCAGCGGACATCTCGTACAGGCGGGTGAGCTGGGCGGCGGTCTTGGGCTGCTGGTCCGCGCGCCAGAACCAGTTGGGCCGGATCGAGACGTCGCACTCGGCCGGGTACCACATGAGATAGCGCGTGTAAGGGCTGTTGATCACCGTCCGCGAACCCATGTCGGCGCTCGCCGAGCTGCCCGCCACCATCCCGACGCCGTTCTGCGGGTCGCGGCTGAGCGGGATGACGCTCCACTCCGTCGTACGGGCGGTGCCCGACTCGTTGCCGACCCACCGCAGCCCCTGCGGGCCGGTCCAGATCAGGGTGTCCGGGGAGAGCGCCTGGATGAGGGCGTGGATCGCGCCGCGGTCGTAGGTCTGGGTGATGCCGGAGGCGCTCCAGGGGTTGGCGTTGTCCAGCCAGATCTCGTCGAGCTTGCCGTACTCGGTCAGCAGTTCGTACAGCTGGTTGAGGTAGTACGCGTTGTAGTCGTCGACGGTGAAGGTGAACGACGGCAGCCGGCCGGAGGCGACGTCGTCGGCCCGGTCGTCGCCCGGCACGAGGGTGGGGATCGTCCGGGCCACCGGTGCGCTGCCGTTGCCGTAGCGGCCCGCGCCGGACGGGGTGCGGCCGGCGTCCGCGAGCGTGGACTTCTCCCCGGCGCCGAGCGACTGCCCGGCCGCCGCCTTGGCCTTGATCTGCTCCGTGTACCCCACATGCCAGGCGTGCGGGAGTTCCGCGCCGTCGGCCGGGGACAGGTAGACGCCGACGCGCAGCCCGGCGGCGCGCATCGAGTTCACGTACTGGCGCAGGACGTCGCGGCGCGGGTTGACCGGGCCGGCCTCACGGGCCTGCCAGTACGCGGAGGGGTCGGCGTCACGGGCGGCCTCGGCGGCCTGCCGCTCGGGGCCCTCCGGGGTGCCTTCGCGCAGCCACCAGGGGCTGGCGATGACCGAGTGGTTGGTGTAGCGGGTGGGGTAGAGGACGAAACCGTCGTGGTGCTTGGCGGTGAAGAGCGCGAGCGTGGCCCCGGAGGCGCGATAGGTCTCCGCCCACTGGTCGGTGTCGACGGCGGTGGGGGCGAACCAGCGCGGGTCCTCGCAGCCGGAGCCCCACTCGCGGGCCGTGAAGGTGTTGACGCCGTAGTGGGTGAACAGCGTCACGCCGCGCCGCTGCCAGGCGAGTTGGGCACCGGTGGGTGCCACGCTCGCGGCCTTGGCCAGCCGCTGCTCGGGGGTGTCCCCCGGCAGGACGGGCACCAGCGCCGGCCCACCCGGGGTGACGGCGGCCGCTCGGCCGGCGCCGGCCGTCAGCGGCAGCGCCATGCCGGCCGCGGTGGCCAGGGCGGCGGTGAGAACCGCGCGGCGGGACGGGGTGAATGAGTTCACGATGGCTCGCAATCAGGATTCGGATGAGTCGGCCGGACCGTGCCGAGTACCGGCGACCCGCAGAAGTCGGCGAAGCACTTCCTATACGAATCTGCCTCGCGGCGGTAGGGGTTCGTAGGCACGGATTGCCGCGGCACCCAGTCGGCGCGCTCGGCGCCAGGGCTCGCGAGACGGGGCACCAAGGCGTATCAACAGCGGTTTTCGCTGGAACACAGGCCCGGATGCATGGAGTCTCGGAGCCCGCCGACGTCCGGCCTTGACGCGGCGGCCCACCTCCCGCAGCATCACGAGAAGCAGAATCCTATTTGATCTGAGCGGAGCGGGTCGATCGGACGTGGCGAGCCGGGAGGACGCACAGCGGGGGCACAGGGTGGGGCCAGGTGGGGCACAGGACGCGCTCCTAGCGTGCGGAGCACACACCCGCGTAACCGTGAAGGAGCCACATGCACGACGACGACCTCCCCGTGGGCCGGATCCTCAGCCGGCGGCGCGCACTCGCCCTGCTGGGCGCCGCCGGTGCCACCGCCGCCGTGGGCGGCACCGTGTTCGCCACGTCCTCCGCCAGCGCGGAGGAGTCGACCGCCGCCGCGGACGTCGTGGCGAAGCCGGAGATGACCGAGGGCCCGTACTACGTCGACGAGGGCCTGAAGCGCTCCGACATCCGCACGGACACCTCCGACGGCACGGCCGTCGACGGCACGCGGCTCGACCTCGCGCTGATCGTCTCCCGGATCGCGGGCAAGACGGTCACCCCGCTGCCCGACGCCACGGTCGACATCTGGCACTGCGACGCGAGCGGCATCTACTCCGACATCGCCTCCGAGGGCACGGAGGGCCACGACTTCCTGCGCGGCTACCAGGTCACCAACAGCGGCGGCCTGGTGCGCTTCACGACGGTCCTGCCCGGCTGGTACCAGGGCCGGACGGTGCACATCCACGTGAAGGTCCAGACGACGGGCACGGACGGCAACGCCTACGAGTTCACCTCGCAGCTGTACCTCCCCGAGGACTTCAAGACGGCGTACCTGGCGACCGATCCGTACGCCGCGAAGGGCACGCCGGACACCACGAACGACAGCGACATGCACTACGCCGACATCGGCGACCAGATGCTGCTGCAGCCGACGAGGAACGGCGACGGCTACAAGGCGACCTTCCGGATCGGGCTGGACCTGTCCGACACGGCCGTCGCCGCCGACGACTCCTTCAGCCAGGGCGGCGGCCCCGGCCCCGGTGGTGGCGGCACCCCGCCCGA
The DNA here is from genome assembly GCF_040680895.1 of Streptomyces sp. NPDC051940. Taxonomy (NCBI): domain Bacteria; kingdom Bacillati; phylum Actinomycetota; class Actinomycetes; order Kitasatosporales; family Streptomycetaceae; genus Streptomyces; species Streptomyces sp. NPDC051940. Next base: position 28,441 of record NZ_JBFAXR010000061.1, read on the forward strand.
CGGCCCGCCGCCGAGCGGCTCGCCGACCCCGCCCGCCGCCTAGGCGCCCCAACCGCCCGCGCAGGCACGGTTGCTGCCGCGTAGGAGCGCTACTCGAACACCACCGTCCACGGCCGTTCCCCCTCCTCGGGCGGGCCGTGGACGGTGGCCGTGTCCGCGCCCCCCAGGACGCACGTCGCCAGCGCGGCGAAGGCCGCCGCGGCGCGATGCCCCGGCCCGCCGGCCGGCCACGCGCCGGTGAGGCGGCGTACCAGCGGCCGGCCGGCGAGCGGACGCCAGCTCACCCGGGGCTCCTTGCGGGCCACCGGCCCCTCGTCGAACGCCACCGCGTGCCCGGCCGTGACGAGGGCGAGCAGGAACTCCGGGTTCGCCGCGTGCCGGATCCGGGGCGGCGCGAAGCCCGCGTCGCGGCAGACGGCGAGGATGCCGTCGTACCAGCCGGGGGCGTGCGACCGGGGGAAGAGGGCCAGTTCGGATCCGGCCAGGTCCGCGAGGGTGAGGTCAGGCAGCCGGACGAGGGGCGAGGTGCGCGGCAGCACCGCCCCGAGCGGCGCCTCGGCGGGCGGGCCGAGCGACAGCCCGGTGGTGTCCGCGGGCTGGTGGAGCACGCCCGCGTCGAGGCCGCCGGAGTGCAGCAGCCTGATCTGCTCCTCGGTGGTCAGCTCCTGCAGGTCCACGTCCACGCCCGGCAGTTCCCGCCCGCACGCGTCCATCAGCGCGGCCAGCGCGCCCGCTCCCGCGGACGGCGGCACCCCGGCCCGCAGCGTGCCCAGCGCGCCCCGTCCGGCGCGGCGAGCGACGGCGCGCAACCGGTCCTCACGGGCGAGGAGTTGCCGGATCTCGTCGATGACCACGGCGCCGCCGGGCGTGATCCGGATCTGCCGGCGCGAGCGGTCGAACAGCTCGACGCCCAGCTCCTTCTCCACCCGTCGTACGGCCTGACTGACCGGGGGCTGCGCCATGGTGAGCCGCCGCGCGGCCCGCCCGAAGTGCAGCTCGTCGGCGACGGCGACGACAATACGCAGGTGGCGAAGGAGATCCACGCTCAGGACCTTACGTGAGGGGGCCGCATGGAACACCAGGGCGAGAGGACACCCGCCGGGCAGCGGACACCCGCCGCACGGCGCCCACCGGAGACGCCACCCGGGAGGGCATCCGCCGCCCGGCGCATCCGTGACACCCTCCACGCCGCGGGCGCGGACGCCCAGTTGCACGCCGTCCCCGTGCAGGGGCCGCCCGGACCGGAGGTCGGTGTACGGGCGGACGAGCCCGCCGTCATCGCCTCGCTGGTGAAGATCCTGCTGGCGCTCGAGTTCGCCCGCCAGTGCGCCGCCGGCCAGCTCGACCCCCGCGAGCGCGTACGGGTGACCGCGCGGGACCGCCTGGGCGGCTGGGGCACGTCGGGCTGCGCGGACGACGTCGAGCTGTCGCTGCGCGATCTGGCCCACTTCGCGCTGTCGGTGAGCGACAACGCCGCCGCCGACGTGCTGTTCGACCGGGTGGGCGTGGACACCGTCCGCCTGCTCGCCGCGGAGCTGGGACTGACCGGCGTACGGCTGACCGGCGGCCCACGGGCGATCCTGCGGGGCATGCTCGCCGACGTGGGCGCCGCCACGGAAGCCGAGTTCCCCGCCCGCTACCGCGCGCTGTCGGACGAGCGCAAGGCGGCCCTGGGCTGTCTGGACCCGGCGCGCACCAACGCCGCGACCCCGCGCGACATCACGAGGCTGCTGCGGCTGGTCTGGCGGGACGAGGCCGGTCCGCCGCAGGCGTGCGCGCAGGTGCGTGAGCTGATGGGCCGGCAGGTCTTCCGGCACCGGCTGGTCTCCGGTTTCCCGCCGGACGTGCGGATCGCCGCCAAGACCGGCACCCTGCCGGGGCTGCACATCGAGGCGGGCGTGGCGCGATGTGCGGACGGCCGGGAGTACGCCGTGGCGGTGTTCGCCCGTACGCGCACGCCCTCCGCCTGGCTGCCCGCGGTGGACGCCGCGATCGGTACGGCGGGGCGCCTGGCCGTGGAGGAGCTCCACGGGCGCCCGCTGCACGCGGAAGCCGACGCCGGCAGCCCCGCCGACCTGCTCCGATAGCCTTACGCCTATGGCTGGTTGGGCGATCCGGTCTTGGACGCGGGCGTGCGGGCCCTGTTGTGATGCCCGTATGGCAAAGATCGACAATTCCCGCCGAAACGTCCTCCGCGGCCTCGCCGTCGGCGCCGCCGTACCCCTGATCCCGGCCGCGCAGTCCGCCGCCGCGGCCGCCCCCCGAGCACCGTCCGGCCCCCGCCCGCTGGACGCCGGCTCCGCCTCGCTGCGCTGGCTCGGTACGACGGGCTGGCGGATCGACACCGGCGGCCGGACGGTGCTCGTCGACCCGTACCTCACCCGCTTCGAGACGGGCCTGTTCCAGGGCGCGTTCGACCCCGCCACGCCGATCGCGGCGACCGATCCCGCGCTGGCGGAGGAGTTCGCGGGCGAGGCCGCGCTGATCCTGGTGACCCACGCGCACTGGGACCACATCGCCGACGTGCCGTATCTCGCGAAGCTCACCGGCGCCCGGGTCGTCGGCACCGAGACCACCCGGCATCTGCTGGTCTCCTGGGGTGTGGACCCCGGGCAGATCTCGGTCGTCCGGGGCGGTGAGGTGCTGGACTTCGGCGACGGGCTGGTCGTGGAGGTGGCGGCGAGCCTGCACAGCCGCAACAAGAGCTGGTCGTACTTCGCGCCGGGCACGCTCACCGCGCCGCCGGCCGCACCGCCCGCCACCATCTCCGACCTGCCGGAGGGCGACACGCTGGCGTTCCTGGTACGGGCGGGCGAGCACGGGCCGTCCTGCTTCCTGATGGGCGCCAGCGACTTCGAGGAGCGGGCGGTGCGCGGGATGCGCCCCGACGTGGCGATGATCGCCGCCCAGTCCAGCGCCTCGACCCACCGCTACGTGCCGCGGCTGATGGACGCCCTCGGCAACCCGGGCGTGGTGGTCCCGGTGCACTGGGACAACTTCGAGACGCCGCTGCGCGGCCCGGTGGTCCCGGATCCGGTGATGAACCTGACCGGGCTCGTCGACCAGGTCCGCCGGCTGTCCCCGGACACCCGGGTGGTGCTGCCGGACTACCGGACGGTGTACGGGGGCGATCTGCGGGCGGTGTGAGGCGCGGTCGTGCCTGCCCGCCGCGGGTGGGCCGGGCGAGGCGCGTCGGCCGCGGGAAGTGCGGCCCGGTCCGGCGCGCCCGCAGCGGGAACACGTCAGGGGTCGGGGACGCTGATCCCCTCAGGAGGTCGATGACGTGAACAGCGACAGCGCATGGCGGACCGAGCACGACTCGATGGGCGAGGTGCGGGTGCCCGCGCACGCCAAGTGGCGGGCGCAGACCCAGCGGGCCGTGGAGAACTTCCCCGTCTCCGGCAGCCGCCTCGAGCGCACCCACATCGAGGCCCTGGCCCGTGTCAAGGCGGCCGCGGCGAAGGTGAACGCCGAGCTCGGCGTACTGGACAAGGACCTGGCGGCGGCGATCCAGGAGGCGGCCGAGGAGGTGGCCCGCGGCGACTGGGACGAGCACTTCCCGGTGGACGTCTTCCAGACCGGCTCGGGCACCTCGTCGAACATGAACACCAACGAGGTGATCGCCACCCTCGCCACCGAGAAGCTGGGCAGCCCGGTCCACCCCAACGACCACGTCAACGCCAGCCAGTCCTCCAACGACGTCTTCCCCTCCTCCATCCACATCGCCGCCACCTCGGCCGTCGTCCACGACCTCATCCCCGCGCTCACCCACCTCGCGGAGTCCCTGGAGCGCAAGGCGGAGGAGTTCGCGGAGGTCGTGAAGTCGGGGCGGACGCATCTGATGGACGCGACGCCCGTGACGCTGGGCCAGGAGTTCGGCGGTTACGCCGCGCAGGTCCGGCACGGCGTCGAGCGGCTGCTCGTCTCGCTCCCCCGGCTGGCCGAGCTGCCGCTGGGCGGTACGGCGGTGGGGACCGGGATCAACACCCCGCCCGGTTTCTCCGCCGCCGTGATCGCCGAGGTGGCGCGGGCGACGGAGCTGCCGCTCACCGAGGCCCGCGACCACTTCGAGGCGCAGGGCGCGCGCGACGGACTGGTGGAGACCTCGGGCCAGCTGCGCACGATCGCCGTGAGCCTGACGAAGATCGCCAACGATCTGCGCTGGATGGCCTCCGGCCCGCGCACGGGCCTGGCCGAGATCAGCCTCCCGGATCTGCAGCCCGGCTCCTCGATCATGCCGGGCAAGGTCAACCCGGTGATCCCGGAGGCGGTGCTGATGGTCGCCGCGCAGGTCGTCGGCAACGACGCGACGGTCGCCTGGGCCGGCGCGGCGGGGAACTTCGAACTCAACGTGATGCTGCCGGTGCTCGGCCGCAACGTCCTGGAGTCGGTCCGCCTCCTCGCGACCGCCTCGCGCCTGCTCGCCGACCGCACGGTCGACGGCATCACGGCGAACGCCGACCGGGCACGGGAGTACGCCGAGTCCTCGCCGTCGGTGGTCACCCCGCTGAACCGGTACCTAGGGTACGAGGAGGCGGCGAAGGTCGCCAAGAAGTCCCTCGCCGAGCGGAGGACGATCCGCGAGGTGGTGCTGGAGGGCGGTTACGTCGAACGCGGACTGCTCACGGAGGCCCAGCTGGACGAGGCCCTGGACGTGCTGCGGATGACCCGGCCGTAGGCACCCGCCCTCTACCATCGGGGGATGACCACGACGGACACCCCATCAGAAAACGGGCGAACCGGGCCCGCTTCCTGGGCGCCCGGGGACCAGATCCTCTGGCGCTACCGCGGCAACGGCACGGACCACGTGCACATCTGCCGGCCGGTGACCGTCGTACGCGACGACGCGGAGCAGCTCGCGGTGTGGATGGCGCCGGGCACCGAGTGCGTACGCCCGGTGATGCTGGACGGTACGCCGCTGCACCGCGAGCCGCTCGCCACGCGCTATACCAAACCGCGGCGGACGGCTCGCTCCCAGTGGTTCGGTACCGGGGTGCTCAAGCTGGCCCGGCCCGGGCAACCATGGTCGGTATGGCTGTTCTGGGAGCGGGACTGGCGGTTCAAGAACTGGTACGTCAACCTCGAGGAGCCGCTGCGCCGGTGGTCCGGCGGGGTGGACTCGGAGGACCACTTCCTGGACATCTCCGTCCATCCGGACCGCAGCTGGCACTGGCGGGACGAGGACGAGTTCGCCCAGGCCCAGCTCGTGGGCCTGGTGACGGCGGAGCAGGCGCGCGAGGTGCGCCGGGCGGGCCGGGCGGCGGTCGCGGAGATCCGCGCCTGGAACGCCCCGTTCGCGGACGGCTGGGAGGATTGGCGCCCCGATCCCGCCTGGCCGGTTCCGGCGCTTCCGGCGGACTGGGACCGTACTCCGGCGCACGCGAGTTCATGAGCCTCTTGATGCGCCCCCGTCCCTCAAACGTAGGATCGTCATCCACACTGCTTTGACAGCAACTCGCTTGGTGCGACGACAATTTGCCGGGGTCCCGTCCGGGACCCCGGGGCTGACGGACGGGTAGCGAATCGTGACGGAGCGCGAGGAAGGGGCGGCGGCCCTGCGGTCGGGCAGGCCTGACGGCGGATCCGCGGATCCCGGCGGCAGTCGCCGCCCCGAGCCGCCGGCACCGCGCACGGCCCCGGACGACACACGGCCGCGGCCGCAGCACGTCGACACGGACGGCTCGGCCGATCCGTCCCCGGGACTTCCGGGCCGGGCGGCCCCGGTACCGGTGGCGCCCGGCCCGGATCCGGGTTCGGCGCGGCTGCGTTTCGTCGGCGCGGCGACGCGGCGGATCGCCCGGGGCATCGACCTCGAGGAGATCGTGCTCGGGCTGTGCCGGTCGGTGGTGCCGGCGTTCGCCGACGCGATCCTGGTCTATCTGCGCGATCCGCTCCCCGTGGGCGACGAGCAGCCCGTCGAGCCGTTCCAGCTGCGGCTGCGGCGCAGCGACCTGGACGCGGCGGCTCCCGGCGTCCCGCCGCTGCCGGGGCCGGCGGACCTGGTCGAGGTGGCGCACATGGGCGCCCTGTCGGAGGTGCTGCGCGGGGTGCGGCCGGTGTTCGGCGACACCCTCGCCGCGCGCGGCGCGCTCTCGGAGCTGCTCGGCAAGGGCACCACGCCGCCGCCCGGGCGCCGGTCGATCATCGCGCCGCTGCGCGGACGGCGGCGGGTGACGGGTGTGGTCGTCCTGCTGCGGGGCGCCGAGCGGGAGCCGTACGAGCGCGACGATCTGCTGGTCTCCGCCCAGCTCGCCACGCACACCGCGCTCGGCATCGACAAGGCGGTCATCTACCGCCGCGAGGCGTACATCTCCAACGAGCTGCAGCGCACGATGCTGCCCGAGTCCCTCCCCCAGCCCACCGGCGTACGCCTGGCCAGCCGCTATCTGCCCGCCGCGGAGTCGGCGCGGGTGGGCGGCGACTGGTACGACGCGATCCCGCTGCCCGGCAGCCGGGTGGCGCTCGTCGTCGGCGACGTGATGGGGCACTCCGTCACCTCCGCCGCGATCATGGGCCAGCTGCGCACCGCGACGCAGACCCTCGCGGGCCTGGACCTGCCGCCGCAGGAGGTGCTGCACCACCTCGACGAGCAGGCGCAGCGCCTCGGCGAGGAGCGGATGGCGACCTGCCTGTACGCCGTGTACGACCCGATCGCCTCCCGCCTGACGCTCGCCAACGCCGGCCATCCGCCGCCGGTGCTCCTGGGCCAGGACGGCACGTGCCAGGTGCTGCACGTCCCGCCGGGCGCGCCCATCGGGGTCGGCGGCACGGTGTTCGAGCCGGTGGAGCTCGACGTACCGCCGGGCTCCACGCTGATGCTGTACACCGACGGTCTGGTGGAGTCGCGGCTGTGCGACGTGTCGACGGGCATCGAGCGTCTGCGCGCCCGGCTGGCCGCCACGGCGGCGCTCACGGGCCCCGGCCATCCGCCGCCGCTGGAGCCGCTGTGCGACGAGGTGCTGGACGTCCTCGACCCGGGCACCCGGGACGACGACATCGCGCTGCTGGCCGCCCGGCTCGACGGAATCGCGCCCAGCTCGGCCGCGCAGTGGCAGCTGGACCCGCGGACGTCCGCGCCGCGCGAGGCCCGGCGCCACGCGCGCGCGGCGCTGGCGGGCTGGGGTCTGGACGACCTCTCCGACGCCGTCGAGCTGCTGGTCAGCGAGGTCGTCACGAACGCCATCCGCTACGCACGCCGCCCGGTCACGCTCCGCCTGGTGCACACCGACCGGGTGCGCTGCGAGGTCGTCGACGACGTCCCGCAGCTCCCGCGCCTGCGCCGCGCGGGCCCGGCGGACGAGGGCGGGCGCGGGATGTTCCTCGTCAACCGGGTGGCGCGCGACTGGGGGGCGGAGCGGCTGAGCGCGGGGAAGGTCGTCTGGTTCGAGATCTGAGGGGGCCGACGGGGGTCTGACCGCGGCCTGTCAGCACCCCCGCGGCAGCGGCGGCAGGTCCTCCGCCGGTACGACCTGGATCACCGGCGCCGTGCCCTTGTCCGCGTAGGAGACGCCCAGCGCGCCGTCGCGGGCCGTGGCGTAGCCGTACTGCGGGGTGAGTCGCGTGTACGTGCGGGAGCGGAGGTCCAGCGCGTACGCCGCCTCCGTCGTACGCCAGGTGACGAGGTCGCCGCCGACGCGGACCTGGTCCGCGTTCACCGCCCCGGCGTCCCGCACCAGCGCCAGCGGCTCGGGCCAGCCCTCCTGCCACACGTACAGCCGCGGCTGCTCCCCCGCGATCCAGGCCCAGGTCCGGCCGTCCGACGCGGCCGAGCGGATGTCGCGCAGCGCCGCGACGGGCCCGGGCAGCTCCGCCGGCTTCAGGGTGTCCATCGCCACCGCGGCCAGCCGCACCTGCCGCCCCTGTGCGTCGCCCTGCGGCCACACCAGCAGCCCGCCCGCGGCGAACGGCGTGTCCACCACGCCCGCGTACAGCCGCCGCGGCTTCTCCTCCGCCACGTCGCGCGCGTACACGGCCGCCTTGCCGCCGCCCGTGCCCTGCGCCCAGAACACGCGCCCGGCGCGGATCACCGGGCTGATCAGCGGCCCGGGCACGGCCTGCCCGTCCGCGCCGGTCGCCGCCTGCGCGACGAGCCGCTCGGTGCCGGTCTCGCGGTCCCAGGCCCACAGCTCCCAGGGGCTCTGCAGCTGGGTGCCCTTGACCAGGTCGTACGCCAGCCAGCGCCCGTCGAAGTCGGCGGTGTCGACCTGGTGTTGGGCGGGGTCGTCGAGCACGCGGACGACGGTCCGCCCGCCGTCCCCCTCGCCCTCGGCCAGCACCAGCTCGCGCTTGCTGTCGCCCGTGGACTGCAGCACGGTCCATGCCGCTCCCGGTCCGACCTCGGCGAGCGTCTGGCCCGTCCCGTCGTCGGGGGGCTCGATCTCCCCGTCGGCCAGGGCCTGTTGCCAGGCGCGGGGCAGCCCGACCGCGCACGCCTGCGCCGCGGTGGGCGGCCCCGCGGCGGAGCCGGGCGAGGCGGAGCCCGCGGACTTCGTACGCTGCTCCGGGGGCTCGCCGTCGGAGCCCCCGGACGTACAGCCGGTGAGGACGAGGGCGGCCGTCAGCAGGACGGCCGCCGTGTGTCGCTTGTTCACTCCGGTCACGTGCCCCGATGTCACCAGACGTATCCGCGCCCGCCCATGATCGTCGTAATCGTGTCGGAGGAGATCGTCGCCGTCTTCGGCACGCTCGCCGCCCAGGAGATGATGCTCGTCGACACGCCGCCGACCGGGTCGCGGTACTGGACCTGGGTGGCGCCGTCGTCGCTGTGGCCGTCGATGGACACCCAGTGGAAGATCTCCCGGTTCGGGTGGCCGACGAGGTGCGGACCGCCGACGACCTCCCAGGCGTTGCCGGCGATGGCGTAGTCGTAGTCGACGTTGTGGGTGATGTGGTCGCGGAAGTTGGCCTTGTCGGTGGCCGTCGGGGTGTACGGGAGGGCCTTGGGGACGTAGCCGGCGTAGGTGATGCGGTAGTTGAGGACGTCGACCATGGGGTAGCCGGTGGGGTTCGGGACGTCGGCGTTGACGCCGTACCAGGCCGTGCCGGCGGTGGTGGTGTTCAGCTGGTCGCCGGCGGTGGTCTGGGAGCGGCCGGCGACCTCGTCGTGGGCGGACTGGGTGATGACGAGGGTGGCGGGGCCGCAGTAGTACGAGTTGATCTGCGACTGGTGGAGGGCGCCCGCGCTGAGGATGGCGAGCGTGCCGGCGCCGCTCTTGCGGGACTTGCCGGCGGCGCCCTTCGCGGCGGCGGACTTCTCGGCGATGAGCGTCCGCTGGGCGTCGGTGAGCTGCTGCGGGGGGAGGGTGTCGTGGGCGGCCTTGTACGCGCCGACGGGGTCGGCGGGCTGCGGGGCGGCCGCCTGCGCGGGGACGGTGAGGGCCGCCGCGAGGAGGAGGGCGCCGGTCAGGGCGCGCGTGAGCAGGGTGCCTCTGGTCATCGGTCACTCCGGTGGTCCGTGGGGAAACGCACGGGACTGTTGACGCCGGCGGCTGCTCCCGCGGGCGGGCTGTATCGATTCTGCGGGCGCGGGGCGGGCGGCGGGAAGACCGCCTGACAGGTTCTCGTCACATCCTCCAGGCTGATCCGCCGGTGGGAGCGCGGCGGTGCAGTTGTCCATACCTCTGGGGGCGGGCTCCGGACTTCCCCAGCGCCCGCCGACCGCGTAAAGTGATATCACTTTGATAGGCGAGCCCGGCCGCCCGCCGGGGAAACAGGGGGAGTGACCGCCATGACCACCCACCACCAGAGCACCGACGACGTACCCGCCATGCCCGCCTCTCCCGTCCGTGAGGCCCGCGCCCGCAACGTCGGCGGCGGGGTCGCGCTGCTGCTCGGGCTGCTCGGGTTCCTGGTCGGCGGCGGTGGCGTCGCGGCCGGGATCGTCGCCGGCGGGCCCGGCGGTGTGGCCGTCGCCGTCGTGGGCGGGCTGCTCGCGCTCGTGTCCGTCTTCTGCATGGCCGGGCTGAACATGGTCGCCCCCGGCGAGGCCCGCGTCGTGCAGCTCTTCGGGCGGTACGTCGGCACCGTGCGCGAGGACGGGCTGCGCTGGGTGAACCCGCTCACCGAGCGGACCAAGGTCTCCACCCGCGTGCGCAACCACGAGACCGCCGCGCTCAAGGTCAACGACGCCTACGGCAACCCGATCGAGCTCGCGGCCGTCGTCGTCTGGCACGTCGAGGACACCGCCAAGGCCAGCTTCGCGGTCGACGACTTCGTCGAGTTCGTCGCCACCCAGGCCGACAGCGCCGTCCGGCACATCGCCCTGGAGTACCCGTACGACGCGCACGACGAGGACGAACTCTCCCTGCGCAGCAACGCGGAGGAGATCACCGAGAAGCTGTCCGCCGAGCTCTCCGCCCGCGTCGAGGCGGCCGGCGTACGGATCGTCGAGTCGCGCTTCACGCATCTCGCGTACGCTCCGGAGATCGCCTCCGCGATGCTGCAGCGCCAGCAGGCGGGCGCGGTGGTCGCCGCGCGGCGGCTGATCGTCGACGGTGCCGTGGGCATGGTCGAGGCGGCGCTGGCCCGGCTGACCCAGCAGGACGTCGTGGAGCTGGACGAGGAGCGCAAGGCGGCCATGGTGAGCAATCTGATGGTGGTGCTGTGCGGTGACCGCGCCCCGCAGCCGGTGATCAACACGGGGTCCCTGTACCAGTGAGCGATACGCCCACGGACGGCGACGGCGGCAGCGGCCGTACGGCGAGGGCCGCCCGCAAGCAGGTGCTGCTGCGGCTCGACCCGGTGGTCCACGACGCGCTCGCGCGCTGGGCCGCCGACGAGCTGCGCAGCACCAACGCGCAGATCGACTATCTGCTGCGCCAGGCCCTGAAGTCGGCCGGCCGCCTGCCGTCGGACGCCCGCCCCCACCCCCGTCGGGGGCGGCCGCCCAAACCGTGACGGCGGTACGCGCCCGCCGGCTACTCCGCCCGCAGCCCCTCCGGCCGCATCAGCCGGCCCAGCGCGGGCAGCGCCAGCACCGCCACCAGCAGCGTCACTGCCGCGCCCGCGCCGGCGAGGGCCAGCAGGTCGGCCACGTGCAGCCGTACCGGCTGCTCCCCCACGACGAGCAGCAGGCTGCCCAGCCCCACCCCCGTGACCGTGGCCACCGCGAGCCCGACGGCCAGCGGGTACGCCGTCTGCCACAGCACCGACAGCGCGAGCGTCCGGCGCCGCGCGCCGAAGGCGGCGAGCACCGCGAGCGGCGGCCCCGCCTGCCGCAACTGGTCGCAGACCGTGACCAGTACGCCCCCACCGATGACCAGCAGCAGCCCGACGGCACCGAGCAGCACCGCCGTACGGATGTCGGCGAAGTCCTTGCGGAACTCGGGCAGCCGCTCGGAGCGCAGCTCCGCCTGGGGGTCGTACCGCAGGGCGACGGTCGCCGCCCGCTCGGCGGCGCCCGGATCGGCGGGGTCGAAGCGCAGGGCGACGGTCGTCCGCAGCGCGGTGCCGCGCAGGTCGACGGCGGACGGCGTGAAGTAGAGCACCTCGCGCCAGTTAGGGCTGTCCCCGTCGGGGATCGTGCCGGGCGTGTCGAGCAGCCGTACGTCGTCGGGGATCCGCACCCGCACCGGCCCGTCCGTCCCCACGAGACGGATCGGCAGGCCGGGCTTGAGCAAGTCCTGGTACACCGGCGCGAGGAACGCGTCGCCGTCCTCGCACGGCCCGCGGTGGCCGGTGTGCCGGCGCAGGGTGGGGCAGTCGGCGACGACGGCCTCCACGTCGCCGCCGAGGGGCTCGACTCCCGTGACGGTGGCCTTGGTGGCCCCGTCGGCCTCCCGTACGCCGCGCGTGCCGCGCAGGGCCTCGATGAGGGCCGCCGACCGCGGGTGGTCCGCGGCGCGGGCCGCGACGCCGAGGTCGGGCAGCCGGGCCTCGCCGGAGCGGTCCTGGGTGTACTCGGCCTGCACGCTCGCCAGCAGCATCTGCAGCGCGATGGCCCCGGCCACCGCCACGGCCACGCCGCTGACCGTCCGCGCCGCCGCCCCGCTGCCCGCCTGCAGCCGGCGCGCCGCCAACTGCCAGCTGAGCGGCCCCCGGTGCAGCCCCCGCACCGTCCGCTCGACCAGCCACGGCAGCAGCAGGACGGCGCCCACCGGCAGCAGGGCCACCCCCGCGCCCACCCGGGCGTTGCCCATCGGCCCCGCCGGGGCGAGCGCCACCAGCCCGGCGGCGGGCAGCACCAGCCGCGGCCACAGCCTGCGCGCCGGCACGCCCCCTTCCCGTACCACCCCGAGCGGCTCGACGAGCACACCACGCAGCGCGAACACGGTGACCGCCACGGCCGCGACGGGCACGGCGACACCCACGAACACGGCGAACACCGGATGCGGCGCCACGTCGGCGGGGAACACGCTCTGCCCCTGGACGACGACCAGCCCCGCCCACCGCCGTAGCAGCAGGAAGATCCCGAGCCCCGCCACCAGCCCGCCGACCGCGCCGAGCAGCGACTCCCCGGCCGCGATCCGCCGGGTGGCGGCGGCGTCCGCGCCGGACAGACGCAGCGCCGCGAGCCGCCGGTCACGCTGGTCGCCGCCGAAGCGGACCGCGGTGGCCACGAACACGGCGACGGGCAGCAGCAGCACGATCACCGCGACGAGGACGAGCAGGAGCAGCAGCGGCTCCGTCTCGGCGAAGGACGACGCCCTCGGGACCCCGAAGCCGGACACGTGCCGCACCCGCTCGCCGTAGCGGCCGACGTCGGACACACCCTCGTAGAAGGCGAGTTCCTGCGGGCCGCCGAGGCCCTCGTCGCCGATCGTGCCGACGACAGTGCGGCCGGTGAAGCGCAGCCGCAGCAGCGAGCCGCCGGAGGAGTCCAGCAGCCGCTCCAGCGCCGGGGAGGCCACGACCTCCCCCGGCCCCGGCACCGCGGTCAGGCCCGGCGGCAGGGGCGCTTCCGGGCCGTCCGGGTGCAGCAGCCGGCCGCGGACCTCGCGGCCCAGATACGTCCGGTCGGCCGGGACGACGGCCGTGGTGTCCGGCCCCGGGGCGGCCGTCCGGGCCACCTCGCGGGCGGACACCCGGTCGGCGTGCCGGTCGACGATCGCGGGGATCGACGCGGCGATCAGCAGCGTCGCCACGCCCAGCCCGATCCCGAGGGCGCTCAGCAGCGTCCGCGTCCAGCCCTGGCGCCCGCCGCCGGCCGCGAGCCGTACGCCGAGGCCCAGTTCGCGCGCCCACCTCATGACGCCGGCTCCATGCTGCGCGTACGGCCGTCGCGGACGACGACCTCGCGGTCGGCGTACGCGGCGACACGCGCCTCGTGCGTGACGAGGACGACCGCGGCGGCCGACTCGCGGGCGGCGTCGGTCAGCAGCCGCATCACCCGCTCGCCGTTGAGGGAGTCCAGCGCGCCGGTCGGCTCGTCGGCGAACACCACGCGCGGGCCGGTGACCAACGCGCGGGCCACGGCGACGCGTTGCCCCTGGCCGCCGGAGACGTCGCCGGGCCGTTTGCCGGCTATGTCGTCGACCTCCAGCCGCGCCAGCCACTCCCCGGCCTTCGCCTCGGCGTCCTTGCGCCGTGATCCGCCGAGCCTGAGCGGCAGGGCGACGTTCTCCCCGCACGTCAGCTCGGGCACCAGCCGGCCGAACTGGAACACGAACCCGAACGCGCCGCGCCGCAGGGCGCTGCGCTCGCGGTCCGACAGCGCGTTCAGTTCCCGGCCGTCGCACGTGACGGTGCCTTCGTCGGCGCGGACGATGCCCGCCAGGCAGTGCAGCAGCGTCGACTTGCCCGACCCCGAGGGCCCCATCACGGCGACCACCTCGCCGGGGCGGATGGCGAAGCCGGCCCCGGCGAGAGCCGTGGTCGGCCCGAAGGCCTTGTGCAGACCGGTCGCGTGGAGCAGCGGCGGGGCGGTGGTCATGAGCGCACCCGCTTCCCCAACTCGTCCAGCCGCGCCGTCGTCAGCTCCAGCCAGCGCAGGTCGGCCTCCAGATGGAACAGCGCGTGGTCGCAGATCAGCTGGTCGGCCAGATCGCCGTCCGCCTTGCGCCTCGTGAGTTCGCGCATCAGGCGCAGATGGGCGCCGCGCTGGGTGTCCAGCAGTTCGGCGGCGTCGCGGCGGGTGAGCAGGGCGAGGACGACCTTGGTGTAGAGGGCCGACTGCAGATACGGCTCGGGCTTCTCCGGCTGCCCGAGCCAGCGCTCCACGTCGGTGACGCCCGCGTCGGTGATCGCGTACCGCTTGCGGTCGGGGCCGCCGCCCGGCTCGACGCCGGCGGTCTCCACGAGGCCGTTCTTCAGCAGCCGGGCCATCGTGGCGTACACCTGGCCGTACGCGAGGGGGCGGTCCTGGCCGAAGGTGTCGTCGTAGGACCGCTTGAGGTCGTAGCCGTGGCGGGGGCGGGACTCCAGAAGCCCGAGGAGGGCGTGGGCGATGGACATGGGTCGGTTATACACCCGGTGTATACGCGCGGTGTATAGCTGGATTCGCTTTTACGCCGATGTGCGTAGGGCGTGCTGCGATGCCTGCGCCGGCGGCCGCTCAGGACGCCCGTACCGGCAGCCGCCCCAGCGCCTCCCGCAGCGCCCGGGCCAGCGCCTCGAACTCCGCCTCGCGCGCCGCGCCCTCCCGCGCCACGAGCGCGATCCGCCGCGACGGCGCGGGCTCGGCGAACTCCCCCGTCGCCAGCCGCTCCGCCCGCCCCGTCTCCACCTTGAGCGCGGTCCGGGGCAGCAGCGTCACCCCGAGCCCGCCCGCCACGAGCTGCACCAGGGTCGACAGCCCCGCCGCGGTCGTCGTCACCGAGGCGCCGCGGCACAGCTCCAGCGCCTGGTCGCGCAGGCAGTGCCCCTCGTCGAGCAGCAGCAGCTCCTCCTGCCGCAGCGCGTCGTGGGCGATGCCCCGCCGCCCGGCCAGGGTGTGCCCCGGCGGCATGACCAGTACGAAGTCCTCCTCGAACAGGTCCAGTTCGCGCAGCCCCGGCACACCCAGGGGCACGGCGAGCAGCAGCAGGTCCAGCCGCCCCTGCAGCAGTCCGTCGACCAGCGACGGGGTCTGCTCCTCGTGCACCTGCAGCTCCAGCTCCGGGAAGTCCCGCCGTACGACGTCCAGCACGGTCGGCAGCAGATACGGCGCCACGGTCGGGATCACCCCGAGCCGCACCACCCCGGTGAACGGCGCCCGCGCGGACTCCGCCTCCGCCACCAGCTCCGCGACCCCCTCCAGCACGGCCCGCGCCCGCACCGCGATCCGCTCCCCGGCGGGCGTGAGCAGCACCCGCCGCCGGGTCCGCTCCAGCAGCCGCACGCCGAGGGCCTCCTCCAGCGCGGACACGGCACCGGAGAGGGCGGGCTGGCTCATCCCGATCGAGGCCGCGGCGTCGCGGAAGTGGAGCTGCTCGGCCACCGCGGAGAAGGCCCGCAACTGAGCGAGCGTCGGGGGCTTGCCCACGGCGATGACGTCCTCCGGAAACTTCCTCGACAGCAGGTCGGACACTCGAAACCCCGCTCCCCCCTGATCGTCAGGCATATCAGCCGACCGCACCCGAGGGGCTGGGGCACTTCCATGGTCACTGTAGGCATCTACGCACGCATGTCGGCCGACGACCCGGAGGGCGTGGACCGCCGGCGCCGCGACTGCACGGAGCTCGCGGCTGCGCGCGGGTGGGTGGTGGGCAAGGTGTACGTGGACAACGACGCGTCGGCGTACAAGGAGCGGCGCGTGCGGCCGGGTTTCGAGGAGCTGCTCGAGGACCTGGGCAACGAGGCGCTGGACGGCGTGGTCACGTCCGACCTGGATCGTGTCGCGCGCCGGCCGCTGGACCTCGAGCGACTGATCGATGTCTACGAGCGGTCATCCGCCCCCCTCGTCTTCGCCACTCTGGAGGAGGAACTGGTCGCGCCGTCCGTTCGGCTGGAACAGCGACGGTCGGACGGTGAACGAGTTCGAGGCGGGCCTCATCCGCAAGGCGTACCTGGACATCCACCGTGCGAGACCGTCTGATCAACCCTCGCTTGTGCGGCTATCGCGCATACGTCCCCCAGTCGACCAGAGACAGCCTCGGGACGCGGGTCTCGCTGCCCGATCATCTTGTGCTCCAGGACGGAAGCCCTGTGACGGGCGACTGGGATCCCATCGTGTCGGTCACCGACTGGGAGCGCGTTGTATCCGTTCTCTCCGACCGCCGAAAGAGCCGGCAGGCGCTGCCGCATCCCACGCGCATCCGTCACCTGCTGTCGGGGATCGCCCGCTGCGGCCTCTGCGGGAATCGACTGCGCCCCAACCCGTACATCGTCGGCAGCCCGTCTGCCCTCAAGTACGGGCACCGCTATCAGTGCCGGGCCTCGGACGGCGGCTGCGGCGGAATCTCACGCGTCGGCCCGCCTGTGGACGAGTTGGTCGAAGCAGCCTTCCTTCGGAATACGGCTCAGCCTCCGCCTCCGTCCGACGCGCTCCCGTTCCGGCAGAGCTCCGATCCGGTCTCCCGCACAGCCGTGCGCGCAGCAGAGGCCCGCCGCCGGAAGCAGACGGCCGAGCTGGCCGCGGCGGTGCGCGCCTGGCCCGGTCTGCCGGCCCCTCCAGGTCTGATAGGGCGTTTCGATCAACAAGCCCCGTTTGATCGATTTCCGCAGACTAGCCGCCCTGTGAAAGCCTGAGGCACACCTAGATCCAAGGAAGGCCGCAAACCGGCCTTCCACCCCAAGGAGAAGCGCGTGCTCACTGTCGGTGACCAGTTCCCCACCTTCGAACTGACCGCCTGCGTCGATCTCGACCCGGACAATGCGTTCCAGCAGATCACCCACAAGTCCTACGAGGGCTCGTGGAAGATCGTTTTCGCGTGGCCCAAGGACTGGACATTCGTGTGCCCGACCGAGATCGCCGCGTTCGGCAAGCTGAACTCCGAGTTCACCGACCGTGACGCCCAGGTGCTCGGCTTCTCCGTCGACAACGAGTTCAGCCACCACGCCTGGCGCAAGCACCACCCCGACCTGCACGACCTGCCGTTCCCGATGATGGCCGACGTCAAGCGGGAGCTCAGCTCCGACCTCGGCATCCTCGGCGAGGACGGGGTCGCCCAGCGCGCCGTCTTCATCGTCGACCCGAACAACGAGATCCAGTTCTCCATGGTCACCGCCGGCTCCGTCGGCCGTAACCCCAAGGAGGTCCTGCGGGTCCTCGACGCCCTGCAGACCGACGAGCTGTGCCCCTGCAACTGGACCAAGGGCGAGGACACCCTCGACGCGGTCAAGCTGCTGGCCGGGGAGTAGAGAGCGATGGCCCTCGACGAGCTGAAGTCCGCGATACCGGACTACGCCAAGGACCTGCGGCTGAACCTCGGGTCCGTGATCGGCAACAGCGAGCTGCCGCAGCAGCAGCTGTGGGGCACCGTGCTGGCCTGCGCCATCGCGAGCCGCTCGGCGATCGTGCTGCGTGAGCTGGAGCCGGAGGCGAAGGCGAACCTGTCCCCCGAGGCGTACACCGCCGCCAAGTCGGCCGCGGCCGTCATGGCGATGAACAACGTCTTCTACCGCACGCGCCACCTGCTCTCCGACCCGGAGTACGGCACGCTGCGCGCCGGTCTGCGGATGAACGTCATCGGCAACCCCGGTGTGGAGAAGGTCGACTTCGAGCTGTGGTCGCTCGCCGTCTCCGCGGTGAACGGCTGCGGCCAGTGCCTGGACTCGCACGAGCAGGTGCTGCGCAAGGCGGGCGTGGACCGCGAGACGGTCCAGGAGGCGTTCAAGATCGCCTCGGTGCTGCAGGCCGTGGGCACCGTTCTGGACGCGGAGGCGACGCTGGCGCAGTGACGCCGCGGGCTGATCGTTCGCGGTCGGGCGTGGAGCAGACAGACGGCGGCCGGTGTGGATGCGATTCCACACCGGCCGCCGTCTGCTGTCGTCGCGTAGGGCCGTTACTGGTCCCGGTCAGCCGCGCCGTCCGCGGGGCTGTCCGGACCGTCCGACGGCCCGCCCGGCCCGTCCTCGGGCCCGCCGGCCGGGCCCGGCACCGGGCCTCCCGCCGGTGACACCTGCAGGAGCGTCGCCCCGTGCGGCCCGGGCGGCGCCGCGCCCTGCCGGGCCAGCTGCTCCCTGTGGTACGCCCGCAGGTAGCCGACGGCGGTGTTGACCACGGCGACCAGCGGTACGGCGACGACCGCGCCGGCGATCCCGGCGATCAGCGTGCCGGCGGCGACGGCGAGCACCACGGCCAGCGGATGGACGCGGACCATCCGGCCGAGGATGAACGGCTGCAGCACGTGGCCTTCGATCTGCTGGACCAGCAGCACCACTCCGAGCGCGAGCAGCGCGATGACGAGCCCGTTGGTGACGAAGGCGATGACGACGGCCACGCATCCGGACACGAGCGCGCCGACGATCGGGATGAACGCGAAGAGGAACACGAGCACGCCCAGCGGCACCGCGAGCGGCACGTCGAGCAGGAAGAGCCCGAGCCCGATGAACACGGCGTCGACGAGGGCCACCAGCACGGTGCCCCGTACATAGCCGGTGAGGGTGGCCCACACCCGGGGGCCGGCGCCGGCGACGGCGGCCCGCGCGGCGCCCGGGACGAAGTTCAGCGTCCACTTCCAGATCCGCTTGCCGTCGTACAGCAGGAAGATCGTGGTGAACGCGGCGACGGCGGCGCCGGAGAGGAACTCGATGAAGTAGCTGACGCCCTCGAAGCCCTTGGCGGTCAGCTCGCTGGTGTTCTCGCCGAGCCAGTTGCTGAGGTTGTCGGCGACGTCGTTGATCTGCTCCTCGCTGACCTTGAACGGGCCCTCGGTCAGCCACTTCCGCCCGTCCTCGATGGCGTGCTGCACCTTGTTGGTGAGCTGGTCGGCGTTCTCCATCACCTGCCAGGTGACGAACCAGCCGATGAGGCCGATGGCGACGAAGCCGCCGAGCACGGTGAGCGCGGTGGCCAGGCCGCGGGGCAGTCCGGCCCGGTTGAGCCGGGAGACGGTGGGCTGCAGCAGCGCGGTGATCAGCAGTCCGGCGGAGAACGCGATGATCACCAGGCTGATCATGCTGACGACCTTCATCAGGACGTACAGCACCCCGGCGAAGACGAGCAGCCGCCAGCCGGCTTCGGCGGCGACGCGCATCCCCCAGGGGATGGCCAGCGCCGGCTCGGGCCTCGCCCCGGGTGGCGGCGGGGCGGGCGGCGGCGGTTCGTCGGCAGGCGGCGGGGTGTCCGGGCCGGTGAGCTCCGCCTCCCGGCGTTCGGCGGCCTCGCGGCGCCGCTGGGCGAAGCGTGCGGCCCGCTCGCCCATCCCGTCCAGCCAGTCGGACATCTTCGGCATTCGTCCCTACCCCATGTGAGCAGGGGGCCCACCCCTGCGCCTGCGTCAGAGCCCGACCGTACACCGCGCGGGCGACGCGGCTCATGAGGGTTGTCGGCGTCGTGCGGGCGGGATGTCGCGGCGGCACCCGCGCGGGCCTGCGCGGATGCGGGGTGCGGGGGGTCGTGTGACGCTGCGGGAATGACCACGACTGCCGAGGAGGAGGCGGGCACCGCCGGCCCGCCCGAACTGGACAGACGCCGCCGCAACGTCATCTTCGTCACGATCATGCTCGGCATGCTGCTGGCCGCCCTCGACCAGACGATCGTCGGCACGGCGCTGCCGACGATCGTCTCGGACCTCGGCGGCGCGGCTCATATGTCGTGGGTCGTGACGTCGTACCTCCTGGCGGAGACGGTCGCGACCGTGCTGGTCGGCAAGTTCGGCGACCTGTTCGGCCGCAAGCTGGTCTTCCAGGTCTCGGCGATCATCTTCATCACCGGTTCGTTCCTGTGCGGCCTGTCCACGAACATGACGCTGCTGATCGTCTGGCGCGGTCTGCAGGGCGTCGGCGCGGGCGGTCTGATGGTGACGTCGATGGCGCTGATCGCGGACGTCATCCCGCTGCGGGAGCGCGGCAAGTACCAGGGCGCGATCGGCGCGGTCTTCGGCGTCGCCACGGTCATCGGCCCGCTGCTGGGCGGTCTGTTCACCGACCATCTCTCCTGGCGCTGGGCGTTCTACGTCAACGTCCCCATCGCGATCGTCGTGGTGGTGGCCGCCGCGCGGACGATCCCGGTGGTGCGCTCGGCGGCCCGCCCGGTGATCGACTATCTGGGCATCGCGCTGGTGGCGGTGGGCGCGAGCGCGCTGATCCTGGCGACGAGTTGGGGCGGCAACGAGTACGCGTGGACCTCGGGCGTCATCATCGGCCTGTTCGCGGCGGGCGTGGTGGCGCTGGCGCTGTTCTGCTGGGCGGAGACGCGGGCGGCGGAACCGATGCTGCCGATGCGCCTGTTCGGCAATCCGGTCTTCACCGTGTGCTCGCTCCTCAGCTTCATCGTGGGGTTCGCGATGCTGGGCGCGATGACGTTCCTGCCGACGTATCTGCAGTACGTGGACGGCGATTCGGCGACGGTGTCGGGCGTGCGTACGCTCCCGATGGTGATCGGGCTGCTCCTGGCCTCGGTCTACTCCGGCAACGTGGTCAGCAAGACCGGCCGCTACCGGATCTTCCCGATCATCGGCTCCCTCGTCATGGCGATCGGCCTCTACCTCCTCTCCCTCATGGGCCCGGAGACCAGCGCCTGGCTGGAGTCGCTGTACATGTTCGTGCTGGGCACGGGCATCGGCCTGTGCATGCAGGTGCTGACGATCGCGGTGCAGAACACGGTCGTCTACGCCGATCTCGGCACGGCCACGTCGGGCGTCACGTTCTTCCGCACGCTCGGCAGTTCCTTCGGTACGGCGGTCTTCGGCACGATCTACACCAACTCCCTGAAGCCGAACCTGACGCAGGGCGTACAGGAGGCCGCCCAGGCGGGTACGGGCCTGGACCCGGCGGCGCTGGCGCGGGCCGCGCAGAGCCCGCAGGGTGTGCACGGGCTGCCGGAGGCGGCGCGTATCCCGGTGGTCGAGGCGTACGCGGACACCCTCCAGACGGTCTTCCTGTGGACGGTGCCGGTCGCGGCGGTCGGCTTCCTGGTCGCCCTGTTCCTGAAGGAGGTCCAGCTCCGCGACAGCGCCCGGATGGGCTCCTCCGACATGGGCGAGGGCTTCGCCCAGCCCTCGGACGGCGACTCGGCCCGCCTCCTGGAACGCACGGTGGGCAAACTCTTCGCGACCGCCGACCAGGACACGGCCCGCCTCATCCACGGCACGTCGGGCACGGCCCTGGACTACGCGGGCGCGTGGGCGGTCATGCAGGTGGAGCTCCTCACCCGTACGGTGGGCCACGCCAACCTGGACCTGGTCGCGGCCCGCCGCCGCGTGCCCCCGGAGGTCCTGGCCCCGGTCTTCGACCGCATGGTCGCCGAGGGCTACCTCACGGCGTACGACTCGTTCTACTCGCACACGGACTCAGGCACGCGGGAGGCCGCGCTGATCAGCGCGGCCTGGGGCGACTGGCTCAGACACCGAGTGGAGGAAGCCCTCGGCGAACCCCCACAGGCGGACCTCCGCGCAGCAGTGGACAACATCGCCAAACGCCTCCTGGCAGAGGACCTCTCCCAGGGCCTCCCGGCGGCGAGGGTGGGTTCGTAGCCCGCTATGAAGCCCGGCCGGCGTTTGAGGCCGAGGCGCGCAGCGCCGATCAGGGGGCAAGGGGGCGGAGCCCCCAGGCGGGAGGCGCGGGCCGCACGAAACGAGGACGGGGGCCCGGGGGCAGAGCC